>NZ_JBSGET010000088.1:0-34570 GCF_053603035.1 Kitasatospora sp. NPDC004272
CGCCCGCCCCGCCCGCCCCGCCCGCCCGGCCGGGTGCCCGGGCGGCGGGGCGGGCGGGTGCCAGGGCGGTTCCCGGCGCGGGCGGAGTGCCGGAGCGCGCGCCAGAACGGCTCGGGGCGGGTCGGCTCGGGGCGGGTCGGCTCAGCTCGCGCTGGGCGAGGGGGAGGCCGAGGGCGAGCCGGACTGCGCGGCGTCCCCCGACGGGCTGCCGGAAGCGGCCGGGGACGCGCCGTCGGTCGCACCGTCCGTCCCGGTCCCGTCGGTCGCGCCCGCGGACGGCTCGGCGGAGCCGGTGGCCGCCCCGGTGCCGCCGGCCTTGCAGCCGGGCTGCTTCTTCATCGCGTCGCCCAGGGCGCCGCTCTGCAGGGTGGCCAGCGCGGAGGTCGACACCTGGGAGAGCTGCTGCACCTGGTCGCCGACGCTGCGCAGGCCGTCCGCGAACTTCGCCTGGTCGTTGCTGGCCAGCGCGTCGAGCTTCTTCTGCGCGTCCAGGTAGCCCTGCGCCACCTGCTTCAGCTCGTTGACGGCGTCCTGCTGGACCTTCGCCCCGTCGTCGATCTTCGGTGCGCCGGCCTTCTGCACCGCGTCGGCCAACTGCTGGTTGGTGGCGGCGAGCGAGGCGAAGTCGGTGGAGAGCCGCTTCTGCAGGTCGACGGGGGACTCGCCGTCCTTGACGTTCGCGGTGTCCGCGAGGGCCGCCCGGGACTGCGCGATCGGGTCCTTCGCGGCGTCGCAGACGCCCTTCGCCCAGCCGTCGAGCTTCGCCGCCGAATCGTCGGCGGAGCAGCCGACCGCAGCGAGCGCGAGCAGCGCGCCGAGCGCGGAGACGGTCACCAGTCGCTTCTTCACCGGGGCCCTTTCGGTCACTGACACCCGGCTCCGGGCATCGCCAGCGAACCTACACGCCCGCCCGGGCCGCCCCGTTCGGAAGGCCGTGGCCCACGGTATCCGCGCAGCTCAAGGGGAGGACGGACGGAAGGGCAGCCGAAAAGGGCGGGCGGGGAACGGACAGCGGGGCACCACCCGGGAAGGGGCCGTGCGGAACGGACGCCGCGCGGCGACGGGAGCGTATGGCACGACCGGGGGCGACCCGGCGAGGCCCGGAAGGGCCCGACACCCGGAACGCCGGCAACGCCGACAACGCCGGGAAAGCCCCGGCACGAGCCGGAGCGGAGGGCGGGTCCGGAGCGGGCCGGACCCGGTTCAGACCGCGACGGAGACCGGGGAGACCGGCCAGCTCATCCGGATCACGCCGCCGTCGGAGCCGTTGCCGACCTCGACGTCCTCGACCAGGCCGGTGATCACCGCGAGGCCGAGCGCGTCCTCGTCCTCCGGATCCCCGCCCGCAGCGGCACCGGCGGCGTGCGCCGGCCCGGCCTCGTCGGCGACCTCGATGAGGAACCGCTTCTCCTGCTCGGTCAGCGCCACCCGGACCGCACCGTCGACGCCGTTGCGCTGGTGCAGCGCGACCGCCCGGGAGCACGCCTCGCCCACGGCGAGGCGCAACTCGTCGAGCACCGACTCGTCCACCCCGGCTCGTCTGGCCACCGCAGCGGCCACCAGCCGGGCGGTGCGCACGTGCTCGGGAAGCGCGCTGAATCGAAGTTCGACGGTTGCCATGTCTCCCCTCCGGGGTTGCTCCCCGCCGCCGGGCACACCGGCCCGCACGGCGGAGGCAGGGACACCGACCGCGCCGACCGGGCAGGGCGACGTGCCCGGCCGACCGGCGGCGGTCGATCGAAGTGATTCGGTTGGTACGACCGATCGACGACGGGCGTCAGTCGGTGGCGGCGACGGCCTCGTCCACGGAGTTGTGGATCGGGAACACCTTGGTCAGACCGGTGATCCGGAAGATCTTGAGGATGCGCTCCTGGTTGCACACCAGGCGCAGCGAGCCCTCGTGCGCACGCACCCGCTTCAGGCCGCCGACCAGCACACCGAGGCCGGTGGAGTCGAGGAAGTCGACGCCCTCCATGTCCACGACCAAGTGGTAGTTGCCGTCGTTGACGAGCTCGACAAGCTGCTCGCGCAACTTGGGGGCGGTGTACACATCGATCTCGCCGCCAACCTCGACGACCGTGCGATCGCCGACAGTACGGGTCGACAGGGACAGGTCCACGGAACCTCCAGCACCTTGCCTTGCTACGTCATTGCGATCTTCAGCCCGGCGGCTGCCACCGCAGGGTCGCAGGGCCAGGGCGCGGCAAACCGGCAGGTCGGAGCCTCAGCGTTGCGGCCCTCGGCCATGCGGCCGTCACGGGCTTCATTCAACCACCTGTGACCACGGGCGCACGATGGTTAACAGCGATTCTCCGTCACACCGGTGACACACTGGGTCTCCATGCCGCCCCGTCACCACCAGCCCGAGGCCCTGCTCGCAAGCCTTTCCACCGAGCGCGGCAGGTCGGACCGCCTCACCCATACGGAGCACCTGCCCGCCCGTGAGGCGCGGTATGCACCCTGGCCGGAAGGAATCCGTCAGGAGGTGGTCGCCGCGGCTTCCGGGCTCGGCGTGGTGCTGCCCTGGGCGCACCAGGCGGAGGCGATGGACCTGGCCGCCGCCGGGCGGACCACGGTGATCGCCACCGGCACCGCCTCGGGCAAGTCGCTGGGCTACCTGGCCCCGCTGCTGAGCGACCTGCTGACCGGCACGGAGGCCCGCAACGGCCGCGGCGCGACCGCGCTCTACCTGGCCCCGACCAAGGCGCTGGCCGCCGACCAGCGCCGGCGCGCCGCCGAACTCGTCCCCGACCGCGTCCGGGTGGCGCTGTACGACGGCGACACCCCGCCGCAGGAGCGCGAGTGGGTCCGCCAGTACGCCTCCTACGTGCTGACCAACCCGGACATGCTGCACCGCGGGATACTCCCGGCCCACCCGCGCTGGTCCTCCTTCCTGAAGTCGCTGCGGTACGTGGTGGTCGACGAGTGCCACACCTACCGCGGCGTGTTCGGGTCGCACGTCGCCCAGGTGCTCCGCCGGCTGCGGCGGCTGTGCGCCCGCTACGGCTCCGAGCCGACCTTCCTGCTGGCCTCGGCGACCACCGCCGAACCCGCCGTCACCGCCGAACGGCTCACCGGCCTGCCCGCCACCGCGGTGACCGAGGACCACTCGCCGCGCGGCCCGATGGTGTTCGCGCTTTGGGAGCCGCCGCTGACCGAGAACACCGGCGAGCACGGCGCGCCCGTCCGCCGCAGCGCCACTGCCGAGGCCGGGTACCTGCTCACCGACCTGGTGCACGGCGGCACCCGGACGGTGGCCTTCGTCCGCTCCCGGCGGGCCGCCGAACTGGTCGCGCTGCAGGCCCAGGAGCAGCTCGGCCAGCCGCTCGCCGCCCGGGTCGCCGCCTACCGCGGCGGCTACCTGGCCGAGGAGCGCCGCGCCCTGGAGCGCGACCTGCACAGCGGCCGACTGCTCGGCCTCGCCTCCACCTCCGCCCTCGAACTCGGCGTGGACGTCTCCGGCCTGGACGCCGTCCTGCTGGCCGGCTACCCCGGCACCCGGGCCTCGCTGTGGCAGCAGGCCGGGCGCGCGGGCCGGGAGGGCCAGGGCGCGCTGGCGGTGCTGATCGCCCGGGACGACCCGCTGGACACCTACCTCGTCCACCACCCCGACGCGCTGTTCGCCACCCCGGTGGAGGCCACCGTCCTCGACCCGGACAACCCGCACGTGCTCGCCCCGCACCTGTGCGCCGCCGCGGCCGAACTCCCGCTCACCGACGCCGACCTGGAGCTGTTCGGCCCGTCCAGCGCACCGCTGCTGCCGGTGCTGGAACGGCGCGGCCTGCTGCGGCGGCGCTCGGACGGCTCCTGGTACTGGACCCGCCGCGAACGCGCGGCCGACGGCGTCGACCTGCGCGGCAGCGGTGGCAGCCCCGTGCAGGTCGTCGAGGCCGACACCGGGCGGCTGCTGGGCACCGTGGACGCCGAGGCCGCGCACACCACCGTGCACACCGGCGCCGTCCACCTGCACCAGGGCCGCACCTACCTGGTCCGCGAGTTCGACCTGGAGTCCTCGGTCGCCCTGGTCTCCCCCGCAAACCCGCCGTACACCACCTCCGCCCGGGACGTCACCTCGATCGCGGTCCTGTCCACCGACACCACCGAGGAGTGGGGCGAGGCCCGGCTCAGCTTCGGCTCGGTGGAGGTCACCAACCAGGTCGTCGGCTACCTGCGCAAGCGGATCTCCACCGGTGAGGTCCTCGGCGAGAGCAAGCTCGACCTGCCGCCCCGCACGCTGCGCACCCGCGCCGTCTGGTGGACCGTCACCGAGGACCAACTCCTCGACGCGCTCGTCCCGTTCGACCTGCTCCCGGGCGCGGCCCACGCCGCCGAGCACGCCTCCATCGGCCTCCTCCCGCTGTTCGCCACCTGCGACCGCTGGGACATCGGCGGCGTCTCCGTCCCGCTGCACCCCGACACCGGGCTGCCCACCGTCTTCGTGTACGACGGCCACTCCGGCGGCGCGGGCTTCGCCGAGCGCGGCTTCCGGCGCGCCGTCGAGTGGCTGACCGCCACCAGGGACGCCATCGCCGTCTGCGAGTGCGAGCGCGGCTGCCCGTCCTGCGTCCAGTCCCCGAAGTGCGGCAACGGCAACGAGCCGCTCGACAAGGCCGCCGCGATCCGCCTGCTCACCGTCCTCCTGGCCGGGGCCCCGGCCAGGACCGCGCCCACCACCGGGGAGGCCCCGGCCCCGACGGACTGACCCGGCGCCCACCGCGGGCGCGGCCGCACCGCCCTCCTCGCCCCAGGCCCACAGCGGGCCCGCCCGGGCGCGGGCCAGGGCCGGGGCCAGCGGCACCGGGGCGCCCCGGACCGGGGCCCGGACCACCACCTCCACCGCGTCCTGCCCCGGGAGCGGCCGGCAGGAGACCAGTTCGACCCCCTCCTGGGCCCTCGTCAGCTCCGCGGCCCGCCCGCAGCCGCCGTCCTCGTCGAGCAGCAACCGGCCGGCCGCGGCCAGCGCCGCCAGGTCGGCCGCCGATTCGGCGCGGTGACGGGCGGCCACCGCCGACCCCAGCGTCAGGCAGGCCGAGAACACCACCACCCCGAGCGATCCCAGGGCCACCAGCCACACCGTCGCCGAGCCGCGGTCGCCCACCGTCCCCGGCCGCGTCCCGCTCCCCCGCGTCTCCCTTGGCCGTCGCGGCCATCGCGGCCAGCGCGTCCGCTTCGTGCGCACGGCTCCACCTCCTCCCGTCGGTCCTCATCCGCCGTCGACCGGCACGTCCTCCCGGGCCCCCACCGCCGTGGCCGTGAGCCGGACGGACAGCAGCGCGGCCAGCCGGCCCGGGCCCGGGCAGGGTGCCTCCACGGTGGCCCGGGCGGTGGTGGGGCCCAGGTCGATGGCGACCTTGGCACCGCGCGGGGCCGCCGCGACGGTCTGGGCCAGCGCGTCGGCATCGCCCCGGGCGGCGGCCCGGGCCCCGACCCGGGCCGCGTCCACGCAGCGGATCTGGGCGCCCGCCGCCACCACGCCCCAGATCAACACCGCCACCAGCAGCACCAGGGCGGGCAGGCCGACCGCGGTCTCGGCCGTGACCATCCCGCTGTCCGCCGTCCTCCGGTCAGACCGCATGCAGGGCCCGGTCGAGGACCTCCGACAGCGCTCCGGAGACCGTGCTGCTGGTCACCACCTTGTAGAGCACGGCGGCGAAGGCGCAGGCCGCGACCGTGCCGATCGCGTACTCGGCCGTGCTCATCCCGGCGTCCGGCGGCCCGGACGCCGCCTTCCGGCAGCGGTACCGGAGCCAGCCGCCGAGCCTGCGGACGGCCCGCAGCACGGTGGCCGGGCGAGCGGCCCGCACGGACTTCGTCGTGTTCGTCATGAGGGGATCCCTTCGTCGGAAACGGACTTGAGCGGATCCGAACGGATCGGACGGATCCGGACGGTCTCGGACGCAACCGGTCGTGAACGCCCCCATCGCGCCCGTTCGAACGGGCGCCCCGGACGGAGCGGGGGCGGCTGCGCCTCACAGGTGCCGGGAGAAAGCGGTGGTCAGCCCCGTGACCACCGGCACCACTCCGATCAGCACGAACGCGGGCAGGAAGCAGAGCCCGAGCGGCGCGGTCGCCAGCACGCCCGCCCGGCGGACCCGTGCGTGCCCGGCCCGGACGGCCGCCGCCCGCTGGGACTGGGCCAGACCCGCCAGCGCGGCGGCCGGCGGGGTGCCGCTGAGGCTGGTCCGGGCCAGGCAGCGGGCGAGCGGGGCCAGCGGCGGGCAGTCGGCGGCCAGTTGCTCCCAGCAGCGTTCCGGCCCGGCGCCGAGGGCGAGTTGGGCGGCGACCTGGGAGAGGCGGTCCCGCATCGGCGAGGGCACGCTGTCCGCGACGGCGGCCGCCGCACCGGCCGGGGAGCCGCTGGAGCCGAGGCAGGCCGCCAACAGCTCGGCGGTCAACGGGAGCTGACGCACCAGCCAGTCGTGTTCCGCCGCCCGCCGGCGCTCGTCCGGCGAACGCACCCGGGGCAGCAGCCACCAGGCCGCCCAGCCGGTCAGCAGGCCGACCACCGGACCCGCCCGGCCCCCGACCAGCACCCAGACCGCCGCCCCCAGCAGCACCGCCAGCGGCCGGTCTCCCGCCGCCCGCCCGAGCCACCGCCGCACGGCCCCCGTCACCCGACCGTGCCACCCGCCCCGCACCGCGGCCACCCGCACCGTCGCCGGGACGCACCGCTCCACCCGCCGACGCACCACCCGCCGCCGCGCCACCGCCAGCGCCTCCCCGGCCAACCCGGCGACCACCGCCGGGAACAGGACCACCACCGCTTCCACCTCGCCTCCTCGATCGTCGACACCGGCCCCGAAACCCGTCCGCCCCGCCAACCCACCCGACCCACCGTCGACCGCGGTGGCGGGCCACGCCGGTCCGGAAACCGGTTCCTGAGCCCGGAAGGACGCGTCCCGCCCGAGCGGCCGGCAACTGGGCCGGGCCACCGGCCCGGAGGTCGCAGCGCGCCGGGCCCCCGCGGTGAACGGCACCGGACCGAGACCGGACCCCGTGCACCGAAACCCCCACCGGTCCGCCCACCCCCCGTCCACTGCGGTGCTTCACCAGCCCGGAGCTCGTAGCGCCGCCGCAAGGTCCGACGCCGAGCGGCACCGAACCGGCGGCGAACATCGCGCACCGGAAGCACTCAGCCCCACCGGCCCGCCCGACCCGCCCGACCCGCCGTCAACTGCGCCGGGGTACCGGCCCGGAGGTCACGGCGCGTCCGGGAGATCCCGCAGCGGGCGACCGCGGGCCCGGTCGGTCGGGGGCGGGTCGGGGCGTCCTCCGCGGCCCGGACGATCCGGGCCGTCCAGACGACGCCGACCGTCTCCAGGGCCGCCCCGGCCAGCAGACCGAGCAGCCCCACGGAGGTGTGCAGCAGGACCTGGACGGGGTGGGCCCCGAGCGCCGACCCCAGGCCGAGGCCGACGGCGGGCAGTGCCGCGAGCACCACCACGGTGGTGCGCGGGCCCGCGAGCTCGCCCGCGATCTCCTCGACGAGGGCCCGTTCGGCCCGCAGGGCGTCCGCGACCTGCTCCAGTCCGGCCGCCAGGCCGGTGCCGCTCTCGGTGCTGACCCGCCAGCAGGCCGCCATGGCCGCCGCGCCCTCCCCGCCCGGCAGTTCGGCCACCAGGCGGAGCGCCGCCGGCAGGTCCGCCCCGTAGCGCCCCGCCGCCAGCCGGGCCGCGGGTTCGGCCCCGAGTCGACGGCCCCACTCGGGGGCGGCCCGGGCGAGGACGGCGTGCATGGCCTGTTCGGGGGTGGCGCCGCTGCGCAGTTCGGCCGCCAGACCGGTGCACAGGTCGATCACCGCCGCGGCCCGCCGCCGCTCCGCCCGGGCCGCGCGCCGCCCCGCTCGCCAGCGCCGGAGCGGCACCACCGCACAGGCCGCCCCGGCCAGCGGGAGCACCGAGGAGGTGCCGTGCCCGGCCGCCGCGCCGAGCGGGAGCAGCAGCAGCTCGGGCACCAGCCAGCGCGGGCACCGGCGCCGCCACAGCGCCCGCGCCCGGCCGAACCGGCTGCCCGGACCGCCGTCGCCCCGCCGCCCGCCCAGCACCCGCCGCACCCGGCCGCCGCCGCGTGCCCGGCGACGCGCCGCGAACAACCAGGCCGCACCGAGCAGTCCGCCGGCCAGCCCGGCGAGCACCCCGAGCGAGGTCGCCGCGCAGTCCGCGCCGTACGCCCCGAGCATCCCGTGCGCCCCCGCCATCACGGCCTCCTGACCGCGGAGCGCAGCAGGTGCCACGCCACCGCCCCGATCACGCACAGCCCGAGCACCCAGGCGAACTCCAGCTGCTCCACCGTCACGTCGCCTCCCCCGCGGTCCGCACGGCGGCCGCTCCCCCGCCCGTTCCCACCGCCGCCACCACCGGCTCCGGCTCCGGCTCCGCCACCGGCCCGCCGCACCCGGCAGCCGCCCGGTCCGGTCCCGTGGCGTCCGGGTGCGGTGGCAGGTCGACGCCGCGTTCGGCGCACAGCTCCCGCAGCCGGGCCCAGCCGGGGCCGGGGCGGGCCCGGCCGTCGCGCTCGAAGTGGACGGCGGCGGCGGTGGCGGTCAGGCCGTCGGGCCCGCAGGTCAGCAGGTGGAGCCCGGTGACCCGGCGGCGGCCGTCGGTGCGGTCCCGGCCGAGGTGGACGACCGCGTCCAGGCCGGCCCGCAGCTGGCTGTGCAGGGACTGCCGGTCGAGCCCGGCGAGCGAGCCGAGGGCCTCCAGCCGGGCGGGCACGTCGGCCGCGGTGTTGGCGTGCACGGTGCCGCAGCCGCCCTCGTGGCCGGTGTTCAGGGCCGCCAGCAGGTCGACCACCTCGGCGCCGCGGACCTCACCGACCACCAGCCGGTCGGGCCGCATCCGCAGCGCCTGCCGGACCAGGTCGCGCAGGGTCAGCTCGCCCAGCGACTCCTGGTTGGGCGGGCGGGACTGCAGCCGGACCACGTGCGGGTGGTCGGGGCGCAGTTCGGCGGAGTCCTCGGCGAGGACGATGCGTTCGTTGCCGGGGACGAGGCCGAGCAGGGCGGCGAGCAGGGTGGTCTTGCCGGTGCCGGTGCCGCCGGAGATCAGCAGGGAGAGCCGGGACCGCAGGACGGCGGCCAGCAGGTCGGCCCCGGACGGGGGCAGGGCCCCGGCGGCGACCAGTTCGGGGAGGGTGAAGGGATCGCTGCGGCTGGTCCGCAGCGAGATGTGGGTGCAGTCGGCGGCGATCGGCGGGAGGACGGCGTGCAGCCGGGTGCCGTCGGGCAGCCGGGCGTCCACCCAGGGGCGGGCGTCGTCCAGGCGGCGGCCGGCGGCGGTGGCCAACCGGTGGGCGAGCCGTCGGACGGCGTCGGCGTTCGGGAAGCGCACCTGGGTGGCGCGCTCCAGGCCGCGGCCGCGGTCGACCCAGATCCGGTCGGGGCCGTTGACCAGGACGTCGGTGACCCCGCTCTCGGCCAGCAGGGGGTCGAGCGGGCCGGCGCCGACGATCTCGGCGCGCAGGCTGCGCACGGCGGTCAGCACGTCGGCCCCGCCGAGCGGTGGACCGGAGGCGCGCAGGGCGGCGGCGACCGGCCCGGCGGTGGGCGGCGCACCCGCCTCGGCGAGCCGGATCCGGACGGCGTCCACCAGTTCGGCGGCCCCGTCCGGGAGCGGCCCGGCGGCGCGACCGGTCGGCGGCCCGTCGCCCGCCGGGGCGACGGGCGGCCTACGGTGCACCAGGTAGCGCACCGGAGGGGCCTGTCGGCGGTCGGGGGCGGGCGGGCCGTCCCCGACCGGGAGGGCGGCCTCCGCGGGCCCCGAGGGGGCGCTGGAGAGGCTGCGGGGGCGCGGTACGGCGATCCGGCGGTGGGTGCGGGTGATCGGCCGCCGGACGGCCCGCCGACCGTCCTGGTGGCCCTCCCCGGCCCGGACGTCCCCGGCCCGGCCCTCCCCGTCGTGGACGTCCACGAGGTCCGCGACGTCCACGACGTCGGCGGGGCGGGCGGCGGCGGTGTGCGGGTGGTTGGTCACGGTCTCTCCTCAGGCCGCCACGACGGGCGGCATCGCTTCGGTCAGGAACCGCCCGCAGAACCGGGCGAGCGGCCCGTGCTCCCGCAGGCCGGGCGGGACGCCGCGTTCGGCGTCCAGGGCGAGGCCGGGCTCGGGGGCCAGCTCCCCGGCGAGCCGCAGCCGCAGCCCGCGGGCCGCGTCGGCGGCGGTGAGCCCGGACGGGCCGGGGGTGCGGACGACGGCCCGCAGGTCGGTGAGCCGCATCCGGACGGCCGCGGCGACCCGGTCGGCGGCCGCCAGGGCGCGCAGTTCGGCGGGCACCACGAGCAGCCCGGTGTCGGTCTGTTCGAGGGCCTGGGCGGCGGCCGCGTCGAGCTGTCTGGGCAGGTCGAGGACGACCAGCCCGCCGCGTCTGCGGGCGGCCGCCAGGACGCTGCGCATCGCCTCGGCGGGGATGGCCAGGGTGTCGGACCTGTCCCAGGACAGGGCGCTGAGCCGGTGCGGTTCGGGCAGGGCCCGGGCCAGCTCGGCGCCGCTGATCCGGCCCCGGGAGGCCGCCAGGTCCGGCCAGCGCAGCCCGCCGTCCTGTTCGGCGCCGAGCAGGACGTCGAGTCCGCCGCCGAGCGGGTCGCCGTCGATCAGCATGGTGCGGTGCCCGGCCCGGGCGGCGCGGACCGCCAGGGCGCAGGCCAGCGTGGAGGCGCCGGCGCCGCCGCGCCCGCCGAGCACGGCGACGGTGAGCGCGGGCGGGCCGACGCCCTCGGTGGCGTCCGCGATCCGGTCGAGCAGCCAGGACTGCGCGTCCGGCAGGAAGAGCACGTGCTCGGCGCCGAGCCGGACGGCGCGGACCCAGATCTCACCGTCGTCGAGGTCGAGGCCGAGCAGCAGCACGCCGGGGCGGCGGGGCAGGCCGGCGCACTGCTCGGCGAGGTCGTCGCCGACCAGCACCAGCGGGGCGGCCTCCCACAGCCGGGCGGGCGGCGGGGCCCCGCCGAGCAGACGTGGTTCGGCCCCGGCGGCGGCGCACAGGCGGGTGAGCTGCTCGGCGAGCGCTTCGTCGGCGGTGAGGACCAGCGGCCCGGGCGGGGGCTCGGGGGCGCCGGCGCGCGGGTCGGTGACGTAGGCGGACAAGGCGGTCCTCCCGTGGTGCGGGGACGGTCTGACGGCGCGTCGGACGCGGAACCCGGACGGGGCTCCGCGGAGCGGCGCGAACACCACGGTGAAGGAAGGCGCGGAATGCGTCAGCCGACTTCCGATTGCCTGTGGATAACTCGCCCCTGTGGATAACCGGGGTCACTCGGACGGGGGCTAAAGGGGCTCGGAATTGACGCATCGGGTATACCGATATGACACTCGCACAACTACGCAGAGTGACAAAAACTTGGGGTGCGAAGGAACCTCGACAACGGTCAGCGAACCGCTGGAGCACCCCCCGCAACCACTGGCACCACCACTCCCTAGAGGCTCAACTACCAAGGGAAATGGGTCCGGACATGCGACGACCCCCGCCGGGGGGGAGAGCGGGGGTCGTCTATCCACGGCCCGGCTCGGGGGGGAGGAGCCGGACCGGGTTAGCACGGTCGCGCGAACGATCCGTGACTTCCATGGTGTACCCGACCGGCCAGAAACACAAACCCGCACGCCCACGGGTCCACCGAATGGCCCTCCCTTTTGGTCGCCCCTCTATCCTCGGTTCCCGTGGACACCACCGAGAACGCCGACGAGAACGCCGACTTCACCGACCACCGCCCGGACCGGACCGGCTACGGCGTGCCCCGCACCGCCGCCTTCTTCGACCTCGACAAGACGATCATCGCCAAGTCCAGCGCGCTCGCGTTCAGCCGGCCGTTCTACCAGGGCGGCCTGATCAACCGCCGCTCGGTGGTGAAGAGCGCGTACGCCCAGTTCGTCTTCCTGGTCGGCGGCGCGGACCACGACCAGATGGAGAAGATGCGGGCCTACCTGTCCGCGCTGACCCGCGGCTGGAACGTACAGCAGGTCCGGGAGATCGTCGCGGAGACCCTGCACGGCATGATCGACCCGATCATCTACGACGAGGCCGCCTCGCTGATCGAGCAGCACCACGCGGCCGGACGCGACGTGGTGATCGTCAGCAGCTCGGGCTCCGAGGTGGTCGAGCCGATCGGCCAACTGCTGGGCGCGGACCACGTGATCGCCACCCGGCTGCACGTCGAGGAGGGCCGCTACACCGGCGAGATCGAGTACTACGCGTACGCCGAGAACAAGGCCGCGGCGATCCGCGAACTCGCCGAGCGGGAGGGCTACGACCTCGCCAACTGCTACGCGTACAGCGACTCGTCGACCGACCTGCCGATGCTGGAGGCGGTCGGCCACCCGGCCGCGGTGAACCCGGACCGGGCGCTGCGCAAGGAGGCGACGGCCCGCGAGTGGCCGGTGCTGGTGTTCAGCCGCCCGGTCGAACTGACCCGCAGGCTGCCGGAGTTCCACGCACCGAGCCGCTCGGTGGTGGCCGCGGTGGCGGTCGGCGCGGCGGTGCTGACGGCCGGGGTGCTCTGGTACGGCGCGCGGCGGCGGCGCCCGGCGGCGGCCTGAGCGGGCTGCCCGGTCCGGCACCGTCGGAACCGGACCGGCACGGTCGGAACGGACCGGACCGGACGGGCCGCGGCGGACACCCGCACGGCGTCGGCCGGACACCGCCCGGCGCCCGGCGGGTTCGCCAAATCGGACAAAACTCGACGCAAGCCGTCAAAAGCTCCGCTTTCGGGTTCCTCTTTCGGGCGATCTGGGGTAGAAATGGGTTACGGCCCGCGAGACCCGGTCAGGACCCCAAGAGGTCGAACCGACAACGCAGTTAAGGCCCCACGGACCGACGCACGGACAATCGAGCACCCACATGCAGCCGACCCGCTGTCGGGCCGCCGCACCAGGTGAACGGGCACAGGACCCCGCCTGATGGGCATTGAAACGGTGCATGCACTGGTAACCCGGTCTCCGTGCCAGCGGCGACGCCCGGAAGTCTCGGGCGTCGCCGCAACCGCGTTCCGGACGCGGTCGTCCGGGGCCCGGCCTCAGACCATGCCGCGCTGCATCGCCTCGCACACCGCGGTGCTCTCGCGCACGCCCAGGCCGAGCGCGGCGGCGCAGTGCACCAGCCAGCGGGCGACGCCCTCGGGGGTGCCCTCCAGGTAGCCGAGCAGGGCGTGCCGGTAGGCGGCGGTGCCGAGTTCGGCGAGGCCGACCTCGGCGGGGCAGATCGCCTTCGGGTCGAGGCCCTCCGCGGTCAGCACGATCCGCTGGGCAGCCCGGGCGACCAGGCCGTTGTGGGTGCCGAACGGGCGCAGCGCGAGCAGTTCGCCGTGCACCACGGCGGCCGTCACCAGGGCGGGCGCGCCGCCGGTGGGGCGTTCGGCGCGGGCGGCCAGCAGCCCGGCGAGCTGGTCGAGGCGGGCGGCGGCCTCGGCGGGCGGGGGCGGCGGCGGGAGTTCGCCGACCGGGCCGTCCGGCGCCTCGCCCTCGGTGGCCTCGATCTCCAGCGGGAACAGCGGCGCGGCGCTCTCCCCGTCCCGGCGCGGCCGGCCGGCCGCGGGGTCGCCGTCGCCGGCCGCGAGCAGGTGCAGCCGGGCCAGCACCTGGAGCGGGGAGGTGCGCCAGACGCCGAGCAGTTGGCCGGCCTCGGCGGACAGCCGCAGGGCGGCGCCGACCGTGCGGGCCCCGGGGTCGGCGCCGAAGTCGGTGCGGCGGCGGACCTCCTCCAGCGGCCAGTCGGCACCGTCCAGGGCGGCCGAGGCACGGGCGCCGCGCAGGGCGGACTCGGAGGTCACCTCGGCCGCCCGGCGCCGCATCACGCGGTGCCCGTAGAGGCGGTCGACGTTCTTGCGCACCTCGGCGACGGCCTCGGGGACCCCGGCGAGCCGGGCCAGCGGGGCGAGCGGGTCAGTTCCTGTGGTCACCTACCCGAGAGTAATGACTCCGCGGGGCGACCGGGAGGCAACCCCCGGGTCACCCTTTCGTGGCAATCCGCCATTCCCTCATGTGCGGCACCCCAAACCACCGCTAGCATGGCCACTAATCGGTGACGATAACGGTTTCCAACAAGCGTCCGGCCCGGCGAGGACCGGCGGGCGCGCCAGAGCCAGAGAGCCGGAGACTCAGAGATGAAGATCGCCTTCGTCGGCAAGGGCGGCAGCGGCAAGACCACCCTGTCCGCACTGTTCATCCGCCACCTGGCCGCGGCCGGCCTGCCGGTGCTCGCCGTCGACGCCGACATCAACCAACACCTCGGCCCGGCCCTCGGCCTGACGGACGACCGGGCCGCCGCGCTCCCCTCGCTCGGCGCGCACCTGCCGCAGATCAAGGAGTACCTGCGCGGCGACAACCCGCTGATCCGCTCCGCCGAGGAGATGATCAAGACCACCCCGCCCGGGCCCGGCTCCCGGCTGCTGCGGATCGTCGAGGAGAACCCGGTGTACGCGGCCTGCGCCCGCCCGGTCGCCCTGGACGAGGGCTCGGTCCGGCTGATGGCGACCGGCGCCTTCACCGAGGAGGACCTCGGGGTGGCCTGCTACCACTCCAAGGTCGGCGCGGTGGAACTGCTGCTCAACCACCTGCTGGACGGCCCGGACGAGTACCTGGTGACCGACATGACGGCCGGCTCCGACTCCTTCGCCTCCGGCCTGTTCACCCGCTTCGACCTGACCTTCCTGGTCGCCGAACCCACCCGCAAGGGCGTCTCGGTGTACCGCCAGTACAAGGAGTACGCCCAGGACTTCGACGTCCACCTGCGGGTGGTCGGCAACAAGGTGCAGGGCCCGGACGACCTGGACTTCCTGCGCCGCGAGGTCGGCGAGGACCTGTACGCCTGCTTCGGGCAGTCCGGCTGGGTGCGTCGGCTGGAGCGCGGGGACGAGCCGCCGCTGCGCGAGCTGGAGCCCCCGAACCGGGAGGTACTGGCCCGGCTGCAGACCGCCGCCGACACCGCCCACGGGCTGCGCGACCCGCGCCGGTACAGCGCCCAGGCGGTCCGCTTCCACCTGCGCAACGCGGAGAGCTGGGGCAACGCCAAGGTCGGCGCCGACCTGGCCGGCCAGGTCGACCCGGACTACGTGCTGGGCGTCGGGCAGCCCCGGACCGCCGGGGTCTGATCCCCCGCCCGCCCCGCCGACCCCCGAGGGGCCGGTCCGACCACCACGGCCGGACCGGCCCCTCGGGCGTTCCCACCAGGAAATTCCCGCCCACCCGGGGTGCCACACGATGTGGTGAACGCCCCTATTTGTACTGGCACTCGAAGCACACGCTGTGCAAAGGTTCCATTACTCTCGGTTTACCAGCTCTTGAAGTACGTGAAGCACAGGTCGCCGCAGGCCGTCGTCGCCGCGCGCCACCCCGCCACACCCGCTGTGACCACGACAGCCGATCCGACCAGGCGCACCCGCCGGACCTGACTGCGTTCGTTCCCCCGGAAGAAGACGGGAAGTCCCCATGACCCTCGACATCTCCAGCGCCCCCATCGCCTCCGACACCACCGACCACGCCCCGCCGGGGAGCGGCCCGGCCCCGGGCCGGGTCCGCGCCCTGCTGGCGCACGACCTGCCCGCCTCCCTCGCGGTGTTCCTCATCGCGGTGCCGTTCTCGCTCGGCATCGCCCTCGCCACCGGCGCCCCGCTGACGGCCGGTCTGGTCGCCGCCGCCGTCGGCGGACTGGTGGCCGGGCTGCTCGGCGGCACCCACCTCCAGGTCAGCGGCCCCTCTGCGGCGCTGACCGTGGTCACCGCCGGGGTGATCGCCCAGTACGGCTGGCAGACCGCCTGCCTGATCACCGTCGCCGCCGGCCTGCTGCAACTGCTGCTCGGCTCGCTGCGGGTGGCCCGCGCCGCGCTCGCCGTCTCGCCCGCCGTGGTGCACGGCATGCTGGCCGGCGTCGGCGTGACCATCGCGATCGCCCAACTGCACGTCATCCTCGGCGGCACGCCGCACAGTTCGGCGCTGGCCGACCTGCTCTCGCTGCCCGGCGAGCTCGCCGGTCCGCACCTGCCCGCGCTGGTGGTCGGCCTGCTGGCCCTGGCGGTCCTGTACGGCTGGCCCCGGCTGGGGCGGCTGCCCGGCGCGGCCGGCCGGATCGGCGCCCGACTGGCCCGGCTGCCCGCCGCACTGGTCGCGGTGGCCGCCGCCACCGCGCTGTCGCTGATCGCCGGACTGCGACTGGCCCGGGTCGAGCTCCCGCTCTGGGAGCACCACCAGTTCTTCTCGGCGCCCCCGCTCGGCGTGCTGGCCGACCACTGGGCGGCGCTGCTCGGCCTGGTGCTGACCGTCACCGCGGTGGCCGGCGTGGAGTCGCTGCTGTCCTCCGTCGCGATCGACCGGATGACCCGCCGCAGCGGCGACCTGGACCGCGAGCTGCGGGCCCAGGGCGCGTCCAACCTGGCCTCGGGGCTGCTCGGCGGTCTCCCGGTGGCGGGCGGCGCCGTCCGGTCCACCGCCAACGTGCAGGCCGGCGCGGCCAGTCGGGCCTCCGCGGTGCTACACGGCTGCTGGGTGCTGGTCGCGGCACTGGTGCTGACCGCCGGGCTGCGGCGGATCCCGCTGGCCGCGCTGGCCGCGCTGGTGCTGGTGGTCGGCGTGCAGATGGTGAGCTTCGCGCACATCCGCCGGGTGCACCGGCACCGCGAGTTCCCGGTGTACCTGGCCACCGTGCTCGGGGTGGTACTGCTGGGGGTGCCGCTCGGGGTGGTGCTCGGCGGCTCGGTCGCCGTGCTGCTCGCCCTCTACCGGCTGACCCGCGCCCACGTCGACGTGCTCGCCGAGGCCGACGGCTCGTGCACCGTCCGCACCCACGGCCCGCTGACGTTCGCCGCCGTGCCCAAGCTGAGCCGGGCGCTGGGCCGGATCCCGGCCGGGGCGCGGGTGACGGTCCACCACGACGGCTCCTTCCTGGACCACGCCGCCTACGAGGCGCTGCACGCCTGGCGCACCGGCCACCAGGCCACCGGCGCGCAGGTCACGATGGTGACCGAGCGCCAGCCGAAGGACGTGCTGGATCCGGACGGCACCGTCCGGGCGGGCAGTTCCCCCGGCCCGCACCGCTGCCGCGCCTGGACACCCTGGGTCGGCCACCACTGCATCGAGCAGAACGAGGACGACCCGCACGTGCGGCTGCTCGACGGCGTCCGCGGCTTCCAGCAGCACACCGCCCCGCTGGTCCGGCAGGAGCTCGCCCGCCTCGCCCGGGACGGCCAGACGCCCTCGCAGCTCTTCCTGACCTGCGCGGACTCCCGGATGGTCACCAGCATGATCACCAGCTCCGGTCCGGGAGACCTGTTCACCGTCCGCAACGTCGGCAACCTGGCCCCCGCCCCGCACGAGCCGGGCGCCGCGGACGACTCGGTGGCCGCCGCCGTCCAGTACGCGGTGGAGGTGCTGGAGGTCGCCTCGATCACGGTCTGCGGGCACTCCGGCTGCGGCGCGATGAAGGCCCTGCTGGACGGCGTCACCGAAGTGGCCGGGCCGCCCACCCCGCTGGCCCGCTGGCTGCGCAACGGGCGCAGTTCGCTCGACCGGCTGCGGCGCGCCCCCGCCGGGTTCGAGGGCCGGCCCGCGGCGGACGTGGTGGAGCAGTTGTGCGTCACCAACGTGGTGCAGCAGCTCGACCAGCTGATGGCCAACCCGGCGGTGGGGCGCCGGGTCGCGGACGGTTCGCTGCGGCTGGTCGGGATGTACTTCGACTTCGCCACCGCGCAGGCGTACGTGCTGGACGCGGACACCGGGCGTTTCGCACCGGTGCACGCGCGGGTCGAGCCGGAACAGGACCTCGCCGCCTAGCGCGGGGCCGTCGTCACTCCAGGAGCCGGGCCAGGTCGGCCGGGGTCACGTAGCCGGGCCAGCGGTGGTCGGTGAAGAGGTGGACCCCGGCGTCCTGGTGGCACTGGTCGACGAGTTGGGAGCAGATCATGTGCCGGGTGCTGGCGACGAAGCGCCGCAGCGGGGGGCCGGCCGGGAGGTGCAGGCGGGCGGCGGCGAGGGCGAGGTAGTCGGCGAAGCTGTAGGGGGTGCCGACGTAGGAGCGGGCGGCCGCGGTGATCGCGGCGCGCTGCTCGTCGGTGAGCGGGATCCGGCCGGTGGACCAGCGGGCCGGGACGCCCTCGTACGCGGAGAGCGGGCCGAGCCGCGCCCCGCCGGGCTGGGCCTCGACCAGCAGGCCGTCGCCGACGTGGACGAAGGCGTGTTCGTAGTCGGCGAAACCGTCGCCGTTGAGGAACTGGCCGATCCGGATCAGGCGGCCGGTGCGGCCGTCCATCCGGACGACCGCGAAGTCACCGGGGAGGGGAGGGGTGGGGTTCATGGCGGTACCCCCGTCACGGATGCGTACGGTAATTGCGCACTCACCCTCAGTGGAGTACCGGCCGGTGGGGACGTCAAGGCGTCGCGCGGGATTGACCGGCGCGGGGGGCGGGAAAACGTCGGTGGGGCCTGCGGGAGGTCCGGGGCCGCGCCCACCTGGGCGGGAGCCCCCGATCGATCAAAGGTCTACACCAATTTCCCGGCAGCTCTTGTCAACGGAGCCGTTGGCCTGGTGAGCTGTGCGCTGGGACACACGGGACAATCCCTCACGCACGGGGTTCCCCGGTATTTGAGACTCGATGAGGAGTGCGCGTTGAGCAACGAGAGCCTGGCCAATCTGCTCAAGGAGGAGCGGCGTTTCGCCCCGCCCGCGGAGCTCGCCGCCTCCGCCAACGTCACCGCCGACGCCTACGCACGGGCCTCCGAGGACCGGCTGGCCTTCTGGGCCGAGCAGGCCCGCCGGCTGAGCTGGGCGGTCGAGCCCACCGAGACCCTGGACTGGTCGAACCCCCCGTTCGCCAAGTGGTTCGCCGACGGCAAGCTGAACGTGGCCTACAACTGCGTGGACCGCCACGTCGAGGCCGGCAACGGCGACCGCGTCGCCATCCACTTCGAGGGCGAGCCCGGCGACAGCCGCGCCATCACCTACGCCCAGCTCAAGGACGAGGTCTCCAAGGCCGCCAACGCCCTGCAGCAGCTCGGCGTGGCCAAGGGCGACCGGGTCGCCGTCTACCTGCCGATGATCCCCGAAGCGGTCGTCGCGATGCTCGCCTGCGCCCGGATCGGCGCGGCCCACTCCGTGGTCTTCGGCGGCTTCTCCGCCGACGCCGTGGCCTCCCGGATCAAGGACGCCGACGCCAAGGTCGTCATCACCGCCGACGGCGGCTACCGCCGCGGCAAGCCCTCCGCCCTCAAGCCCGCCATCGACGAGGCACTGACCAAGGTCGACGGCGTCAGCAGCGTCCTGGTCGTGCGCCGCACCGGCGAGGAGGTGGCCTGGACCGAGGGCCGCGACGTGTGGTGGCACGAACTGGTCGACGCCCAGCCGGCCGAGCACACCCCCCAGGCGCACGACGCCGAGCAGCCGCTGTTCATCCTGTACACCTCGGGCACCACCGGCAAGCCCAAGGGCATCCTGCACACCTCGGGCGGCTACCTCACCCAGGCCAGCTTCACCCACCACGCCGTCTTCGACCTCAAGCCGGAGTCCGACGTCTACTGGTGCACCGCCGACATCGGCTGGGTCACCGGCCACTCGTACATCGTCTACGGCCCGCTCTCCAACGGCGCCACCCAGGTCATCTACGAGGGCACCCCCGACACCCCGCACCAGGGCCGGATGTTCGAGATCGTGCAGAAGTACGGCGTGACCGTCCTCTACACCGCGCCCACCCTGATCCGCACCTGGATGAAGTGGGGCGACACCATCCCCGCCCAGTTCGACCTGACCAGCCTGCGGGTGCTGGGCTCGGTCGGCGAACCGATCAACCCCGAGGCGTGGGTCTGGTACCGCGAGCACATCGGCGCCGGCAAGACCCCCATCGTCGACACCTGGTGGCAGACCGAGACCGGCGCGATCATGATCAGCCCGCTGCCCGGCGTCACCGAGACCAAGCCCGGCTCCGCCCAGCGCGCCCTGCCCGGCATCGCCGCCACCGTCGTGGACGACGAGGCCCGCGAGGTCCCCGACGGCTCCGGCGGCTACCTCGTCCTCACCGAGCCCTGGCCCTCCATGCTGCGCACCATCTGGGGCGACGACCAGCGCTACGTCGACACCTACTGGTCGCGCTTCGAGGGCCGCTACTTCGCCGGCGACGGCGCCAAGAAGGACGAGGACGGCGACATCTGGCTGCTCGGCCGGGTCGACGACGTGATGCTGGTCTCCGGCCACAACATCTCCACCACCGAGGTCGAGTCGGCCCTGGTCGGCCACCCGGCGGTCGCCGAGTCCGCGGTGGTCGGCGCCACCGACGCCACCACCGGCCAGGCGATCGTGGCCTTCGTGATCCTGCGCGGCACCGCCACCGACAGCGAGGAGCTGATCGCCGAACTGCGCAACCACGTCGGCAAGACGCTCGGCCCGATCGCCAAGCCCAAGCAGATCAAGGTGGTCTCCGAGCTGCCCAAGACCCGCTCCGGCAAGATCATGCGCCGCCTGCTGCGCGACATCGCCGAGGGCCGCGAGGTGGGCGACACCACCACGCTGGCCGACTCCACGGTGATGAACCTGATCCAGTCCCAGCTGCCGGCCGCCGGCTCCGAGGGCTGACCCACCGCAGGCCACCAGACCGGGCCCCGTTCCGCACGCAGCGGAACGGGGCCCGGCCCGTTCGCCGGCGCACCGGCCGACCCACCGCCCCCGGAGCCAAGCGGCCCGTCAGCCCAGCGACCCGTCAGCCAGGCGGCCCGTCAGCCGGGCGACCGAACGGCCAGGCGCCCGGGTGCCCCACCGGCCCGGCACCCGGGCGCGGCCCGGGGTCAGGCCGCCAGCGCCCGCAGCACCTCGTACGCGCTCTGGGCGAACCTGCGCCGCCCGGTGGCCAGCGGCCCGGCCAGCGCGACCAGGCCGGTCTGCGCGGCCCGGTCGAAGCCCACGAAGGCGGTGCAGCGGCCGGTGGACCCGCTGTGGAAGACCACCTCGCGGTCCGCGGCCTCCTCGGCCGGGCGGTGGTGCCAGCTCAGGCCGATCCGCTGCCCGAAGCCGCGCCGGGCGACCCGGGGCAGCGACACCTCGCGCAGCGCGGTGCGCAGGCTGGCCGCCGCCCCGGTGCGTTCCGGGATCGGCACCGCGTCCACCGCCAGGTGGGCCTGGAGGTAGCGCAGCATGTCGTCGGCGGTGGAGCGCAGCGCCGCCGCGCCGGGCAGCGCCGGAACCTTGAACGAGGGGATCCAGCGGCCGCGCCGGTACCCGGTGGTCTCGTCCCGCCCGGTGCCGCAGGAGGTGTCGATCAGGCCGAGCGGCTCGCAGACCCGCCCGGTGAGCAGTTCCTGGTAGCGCTGCCCGGCGGCGCGCTCCAGCACCAGGCCGAGCAGTCCGGCGCCGAGGCTGGAGTACCGCACCCGGGTGCCGGGGGTGCCGCGCACGGGGGTGCGGGGCAGCGCGCGCAGCAGGTGCGCGGCGCTGAACGTGGCGTACGCGCTGGTGAACCAGCGGGGCACCGCGGCGGGGGCCAGGCCGACCGGCAGCCGGGGCAGCCCGGAGGTGTGGGTGGCCAGGTGCAGCAGGGTGATCGGGCGCTCGTGCGGGTAGCCGGGCAGCACCTCGGCGGGCAGGTAGCGGTCGATCGGGTCGTCGTAGCCGACCTCGCCGCGGGCGACCATGTCGGCGAGGAGCAGCGCGGTGAAGGTCTTGGTGACCGAGCCGAGTTCGAACCGGGTGTCGGCCCGGACCGGGCGCTCCCCGGCCCGGTCCGCGTAGCCGCGGCAGGCGACGGTGCGTTCGGTGCCGCGGATCACCGCGACGGCCAGGCCGCCCTCGGGCGCGGCGGCGGCGAACAGCGGGCGCAGCAGGTGTTCGAGGTCCGGATCGGCTAACGGGAGCGGGGCGGTGCCGGCGCCCTCGGCCCCCCTCCCCTGCGGACCCACGGCCTGGACCGGTATGGGTTCGGTTTCCTGACTGGGCATCGTTTCCTCCATGACGGGGCGGGCGGCCGGGGCGGCGGCCCGCTTCTGCGGCCGACCCTAGGAACGCGGCGGGTCGTCCGCATCCGGCCGAACCCATCCGGGTCAGCGCGCCGGAGCCCGCCCGCCGCACCTCCGGGAACCCCCATAAAGTGGGGCGAACCGATTGACCGCTTGTCACGCGCCGTAGGATGTCGGGGAACCATCGAGAACCTGAGGCGCGCCGGGAAGTCTGGTCGGCACCGCACCACCCGTGTGTCCGCACACCGCCGCCCCAGGAGGTCCCCGCCGTGGCCAGCCCGTCCGACGACCGCAGCGAGCCCGGTGACCGCCGGCAGTTCCTCGGTCTGCTGTCGCTGCCCGAGCGCCGCTACCTGACCGACGCGCTGCGCACCGAGACGGTCGGCGGCGTGCTGCTGCTGGTGGCCGCGGCACTGGCGCTGCTGTGGGCGAACCTGTGGCCGCACGCCTACGAGGCGGTGCTGGAGTACACCGTGGGGCCGAGCGGGCCGCTGCACCTGGACCTGCCGCTGGAGGCGTGGGCGCAGGACGGGCTGCTGACGGTCTTCTTCTTCGTGGCGGGCATCGAGCTGAAGCGCGAGTTCGTCGCCGGGGAGCTGCGCACGCCGAGCGCGGCGGCGCTGCCGGTGGTGGCGGCGGTGTGCGGGGTGCTGCTGCCCGCGGTGCTGTTCACGGTGATCAACGTGGCCGCGCCGAGCGGGCACCCGGCGGGCTGGGCGATCCCGACCGCGACCGACATCGCCTTCGCACTGGGCGTGCTGGCGGTGGTGGGCAGTCACCTGCCGTCCGCGCTGCGGGCGTTCCTGCTGACCCTGGCGGTGGTGGACGACCTGATCGCGATCCTGGTCATCGCGGTCTTCTACTCGTCCGGGATCCGGTTCTGGGCGCTGGGGGCGGCGCTGGCGGGGCTGGTGCTGTTCTGGTTCCTGCACCGGCGCGGGGTGCACGGCTGGTGGCTGTACGTGCCGCTGGCGCTGGTGATCTGGGCGCTGATGCACGAGAGCGGGGTGCACGCGACGGTGGCGGGCGTGGCGATGGGCCTGCTGCTGCGCTGCCACCGCGAGGAGGGCGAGGAGGAGTCCCCCGGCGAGCGGATCGAGCACCTGGTGCGGCCGCTGTCGGCGGGCCTGGCGGTGCCGGTGTTCGCGCTGTTCGCGGCGGGGGTGCCGGTCTCGGCGAAGATCCTCGGCGAGGTGTTCACCCAGCCCGCGCCGCTGGGCATCGTGATCGGCCTGCTGGTCGGCAAGTCGGTGGGCATCTTCGGCGGCACCTGGCTGGCCGCCCGCTACACCCGGGCCACCTTGAACCCGCAGCTGACCTGGTCCGACCTGGTGGCGCTGGCCACCGTCGCGGGCATCGGCTTCACGGTGTCGCTGCTGATCAGCGACCTGGCGTTCCCGGACGACCACCACCTGGCCCAGTTGTGCAAGGAGGCGGTCCTGGTCGGCTCGCTGACCTGCGCGGTGGTCGGCTCGCTGCTGCTGAAGCGGCGCAACCGGCACTACCGGGAGCTGTGCGAGGAGGAGGACCGGGACGAGGACGGCGACGGCATCCCCGATGTGTACCAACGGCAGGGATGACACGCCCTCGGGCGGGTACCCGGAGTGGTGCCCGACTCGCCGGTAGGGGCATGATGCTGAGCTGACACCCACTCGCGTGACGCACTCTCAGGGCGCTTCACCAGCCCGTCGAACGGAGACCTCCGATGGCCGCAGGAGCCGCACCCTCGAACGGCCGCACCCCGCACGAGGGCGAGCGGACCGTCGGCGAACTGTTCGCCGACGCCACCGCCGAGCTGTCCAGCCTGGTGCACGACGAGATCGCGCTGGCCAAGGCCGAGATCAAGGCGGACGTGGTGCGCGGCGGCATCGGGACCGCGGCCGGTGCGGTGGCGGGCGTGGTGGCGCTGGCCTCGATCCCGATGTTCTCCTTCGCCTTCGCCTGGGGCCTGCAGGCGCTCGGCATCACCACCGGCTGGTCGTTCGCCATCGTCGGCGGGGCGTACGTGCTGATCGCCGCGCTGCTGGCGTTCCTGATGGTCCGGTACTTCAAGAAGATCCGGAAGCCGGAGCGGACCATCGCCGGTGCGCAGGCCACCGCCGAGGTACTGAAGAACGCCAAGCCGCGGCCGGCCACCAAGGAGGAGATCGACCGGGCACTCGGCCGGATCCGGTGAACACCGGCCGGTAACGGTTGCGCGCGTGCGTGAGTGCCGGGCGGGTGGGGGGAGTGCGGATGTGACAGGCTGCGGGTATGTCGTTGGACCAGAAGCCCGTGGATGAGACCGCCTCCGCTCCCGTCCCGCCCGTACCCGCGCAGCCGTGGAGCGTCCGCTCGGCCGGGCCGTGGACGCACCGGGACCTGGCCGCGAACGGGGCGCGCTTCCACATCGCCGAGCTCGGCGAGGGCCCGCTGGTGCTGCTGGTGCACGGCTGGCCGGAGTACTGGTGGGCGTGGCGGCACCAGCTGACGGCGCTGGCCGAGGCGGGCTTCCGGGCGGTGGCGCTGGACCTGCGCGGCACCGGCGGTTCGGACCGCACCCCGCGCGGCTACGACCCGAGCAACCTGGCGCTGGACGTCACCGGCGTGATCCGTTCGCTCGGCGAGCGGCGGGCGCACCTGGTCGGGCACGCCACCGGCGGCACGCTGGCCTGGGTGGCGGCGGTGATGCGCCCCTCGGTGATCCGCAGCCTGACGGTGGTGTCGGCGGCGCACCCGCGGCACCTGCGCCGGGCGCTGCTGACCGACCGCAAGCAGATCGCCGCGTTCGAGCACGTGCTGGGCTTCCAGCGGCCGTGGATCCCGGAGCGCCGGCTGGTCGCGGACGACGGGGCGCTGGTGGGCGAGTACCTGCGGGCCTGGACCGGGCCGAACATGCTGCCCGCCGAGGCGGTGGCGGCGTACCGGCAGGCGATCCAGGTGCCGAGCACCGCGCACTGCTCGATCGAGCCGTACCGCTGGCTGATGCGCTCGATGGCGCGGCCGGACGGCATCCAGTTCGCCCGCCGGATGAAGAAGCAGATCACCGCGCCGGTGCTGCACGTCCAGGGCGCCTCGGACCCGGTGCTGCTGCCGCGGACGGCGCTGGGGGCGGGCGAGTTCGTGTCGGCGCCGTACCGGTGGCGGCTGCTGCCGGGGGTCGGGCACTTCCCGCACGAGGAGGTTCCGGCGGAGTTCACCGCGGAGCTGATCGAGTGGGTCCGGCAGCACGGCGAGGACTGAGCGGGGCGGGCCGACGGCGGGCCAACCGGCCGCCGCTCCGGCCGAGTTGGCGGCGTTCATATGACAAGTGCATAGGCCGGTCGGCGGGCCCGGAGGCGGTTACTCCGGGCGGCCCGGGGGAATCCCTCCGGTATGACCTGGATGCCCGAACGAGAAGCCCAGCCGCGCCGACGCCGCCGTGGCAGCAGCAGCTCGCAGCCGCACGTCCCGCAGCCGGAGTGGCCCTACGAGCCGACCGGGCGGACACCACGCGGCGCGGGGTACCGGCTCGGCATTCCGAAGATCATCGGTCGGCGCGCCCGCTGGGTCGGCGCCCGGCTCCGCCGGGAGGGGTGAACCCCGCTCCCCCGCACGGGAACGGACCGCACGGGAACGGACCGCGCGGGAACGGACGGCATGAGAACGGATTGCACGAGAACGGACCGCACGGAAACGGCCGGGGCCGGTGAGGAAGCTCCTCACCGGCCCCGGCCGTCCGTCCGGCGGGCTCAGCTCAGCACGGACGGCGAGATCGCGGTGGACCACAGCAGCAGCGCGAACGTCGCCAGCGTCATCACCGGCACCAGGATCTTGGTCTCCACCTTGTTGCCGGTGCGCTTGATCAGCACGATCTCGTAGCGCTCCTTGTGCGGCCACAACAGCGGCGAGCCCTGCTTGGTCAGGCAGTCGCCCAGCAGGTGCGCCAGCGTGCCCAGGGCCACCGCGTAGGGCAGCCAGCCCGGGGCGCTCGGCAGCCAGTTGAGCATGCCGAAGGTGCCGAGCGCGGCCAGGCCCATCACGGTGATCCAGCCCTGCGGGCCGTCCCCCGGCGGGTGCAGGTGCAGCGACTTGATCGCCATGGCGAGCAGGAAGAACGTCAGGCCGATGGTGAAGTTGCGCCCCAGGTAGGTGATCCCGGCCCAGCTGCCGCCGCCCATCAGCGCCACGAACAGCAGCGAGTGGGTGGCGTGCCGGTGACCGCCGGAGATCCAGGCCACGAACTGGCACAGCACCTTGGAGATCGGGCCGAGGAAGTTGGCGATGGTCCCGTCGTGGTGGTCCAGGTCCGGCAGCAGGGCCGCGCCCGCGCACAGCACGGTGCCCATCAGCACGTCGGCCGGCTGCAGGTGCATGCCCATCAGCGGCGGTACGAACGGCGCGGTGGCCGCGAACAGCAGAGCGCCGCTGACCGCGTGCGAGTGACCCATCATGACGTGTGTCCGACCTCCCGTGGGGCTCCCGTCCATGGCGGCCCGGCTGGGCCGTTCGGGTGAGCTCGGCCGACGCTACCAGCACCGGCGGACGGATCGTCAGAGTGGTTTCGGCCCCCGGACGGTCACAGCGCGCAACCCTCGGTGCTGACCTTCCCGGTGGCGGCGGCACCCTGCACGACGTCCTCCTTCACCTCGGCGGCGGTCAGCACGTAGCCGGTGTCGGAGCTGTCCAGCGACTTGGCGAACACCACCCCGTACACCTGGCCGTCCGGGGTGAGCAGCGGGCCGCCGCTGTTGCCCTGGCGGACCAGCGAGCGCACCGAGTAGACGTCCCGGACGACCTGGCCGCGGTGGTAGATGTCTGGGCCGTTGGCCTGGATCCGGCCGCGGATGCGGGCGGGCTGGACGTTGAACGCGCCGTTCTCGGGGAAGCCCGCGACGATCGCCGAGTCGTTGGAGCGGGCCTCGCCCGCGAAGGCCAGCGGCGGGGCGTTCAGCTTCGGGACGTCCAGCACCGCGATGTCGCGCTGCCAGTCGTAGCGGACCACCGTCGCGTCGTACAGCTGGCCCGCGCCGCCGATCTGCACGGTCGGCTCGTCGACGCCGCCGACCACGTGGGCGTTGGTCATCACCCGGTGCGGGGCGAACACGAAGCCGGAGCCCTCCAGGGTCTTGCCGCAGGAGGTCGCGGTGCCCAGCACCTTCACCAGCGAGCCCTTCGCCCGCAGCACGCCCGGGCTGTTGGCCAGCGCCGGGTCGGGCGGCTCCACCTCGGTGATCGGCTCCTGCTCGAACGGGTTGAACACCTGCGGGAAGCCGTTGCGGGCCAGGTCCTGGCTGAGGTCGGAGAACCAGTTCGGGGCGTCGTCGGGCAGCGCCCCCTGCACCGTGCCCAGGATCGTCGAGCTGCGCACCTGCTTGGAGACGGTCGGCAGCGAGGTGCCCGCCAGTGCCGAGCCGATCAGCCAGGCCACCAGCAGCATCGACAGCACGTTGACCAGCGAGCCGCCGACCGCGTCCAGGGTCTTCACCTTGTTCCGGCCGATCCGGCCGCGCAGCTTCCACCCGAAGTGCGTGGTGACCGCCTGCCCGACCGCGGCCAGCACGATCACCACCACCACGGCCACCACCGAGGCGGTGGTGCCGGGCGAGAGGTGGTGCAGCAGCAGCGGCAGCAACTGGACCGCGACCAGACCGCCGCCGAGGAAGCCCAGCACCGAGAGCACGCCGACCACGAACCCCTGCCGATAGCCGGACACGGCGAAGCCGAGCGCGGCGGCGATCAGCAGCAGATCCAGGACATTCACCCGAACACCCTCCCACGTCCCGCCGGGCGGGGGACACCGGTCCCCCGCCGTCGCCCGATCGGGTCAATCCGGCGGGCAGCGAGTGCGGGTCGGTTGGGACCGTCGGATCATCCGACCTTCCGGCCGGCCGACCGCGCGACGGTCGGGCGACCGCCGGGCGACCGCCGGGCGGGACCTCGCAACGACCAGGGAACAGGGAGCCGAACCATGGAACAGCCCAGGTGGGACGTGCCGGTGGTGGACCGCACCGAGTTCCAGCCCGCCCTGGACGTCCCGCCCCCCGGCCCGCAGAACCGGCTCACCGTGCTGCTGCGCCTGCTGCTGCTGGTCCCGCAGTACGTGGTGCTGTGGCTGCTGTCGGTCGTCGCGTTCGTGGTGGTGGTGATCGGCTGGTTCGGCGCGCTGTTCGGCGGCCGGCTGCCGCGCTTCGCCGCCGACTGGCTGAGCGGCTACCTGGCCTACGACACCCGGGTCTACGCCTCGTCGCTGCTGGTCACCGACCGCTACCCGCCGTTCCGGTTCGCCGCCCCCGACCACCCCGTCCGGATCGAGCTGCGGCCCGGCGGGCCGCTGAACCGGCTCGCGGTGTTCTTCCGGCTGCTGCTGGCGATCCCCGCCGCGATCGTCCAGGGCCTGCTGCAGACCGGCTGGTGGATGCTGTCGTTCGTCAGCTGGCTGGTGGTGCTGGTGCTCGGCCGGATGCCGGAGGCGCTGTTCGGGGCCACCACGGCGGTGCTGCGCTACCGGATGCGCTTCCAGGCGTACCTGATGATGCTGACCGCCGCCTACCCCAAGGCCGTGTTCGGCGACCCGGTCGACTCCGAGCCGCCCCGCTCCGCGACCCGGCCGCTGGTGCTGACCGGGGGCGCGAAGGCGCTGCTAGTGGTCTACCTGGTGCTCGGGGTGATCGGGTCGACGGCGGGCTCGGTGACCACCGACTGGGACTCGTACGAGGACGGCGGGGACACCGTGTCGACCACGGCGCCGCTGCCCCGCTGAGGACCGCCCGGCCGGGCCGCTGCTGTTGCCGCCCGGCCGGGCGGCGGCTCGGCCGGTCAGCCGCTGCGCTGCGAGAGTTCGACGGCCTCCTCGGAGAGCTCCAGGGTGCGCCGGGCGTCCCAGGGGCGCTCCAGGCCGCTGAAGTGCAGCACCCGGTCGATCACCCCGGCGGTGAAGCCCCACACCAGGCGGCCCGCCACCTCGAACGCGGGCCCGGTGAACCCCGACGGGTGGCGCAGCTTCGCCCGGTTCGCCGGATCGGTCAGCTCGGCCAGCGGCACCCGGAACACCGCGCCGGTCTCCGCCGGGTCGACCACCGCGACCGGCGACTCCCGGCGCCACCAGCCCAGCACCGGCGTCACCACGAACCCGCTGACCGGGATGTACAGGGCCGGGAGCCGGGCGAACAGCTGCACTCCGGACGCGTCCAGGCCGGTCTCCTCTACGGCCTCGCGCAGCGCCGCCGCCAGCGGACCGCTGCCCGCCGGGTCGCCGTCCTCCGGGTCCAGCGCACCGCCCGGGAAGGACGGCTGGCCCGCGTGCGAACGCAGGCTGCGGGCCCGCTCGATCAGCAGCAGGTCCGGCCCCGCCGGGCCCTCGCCGAACAGCATCAGCACCGCCGACGGGCGGCCGCCCTCGGCGGGCGGCAGGAACCGGCTCAGCTGCTCGGGCACCGCCCGCTCGGCGGCCTCCCGCACCGGCAGCAGCCACGGCGGCAGACCGTCCCGCACCAGCACCGGCGGCGTCGGCGTCGGCGTCATGAGGTCGCCCCCGTGCTCCTGGCAGTCTTCGCGGGCTTCGCAGTCTTCGCGGGCTTCGCAGCCTTCGCGGGCTTGGCAGCCTTCGCGGTCGGCAGGCCCCCCGGGTCGGTGTCCGGCAGCGGGTGGCCGGCGGCCAGTTCGGCGCGGGCCGCGGCCTCCCCCGGGAAGTCGGCCGGTGGGCGCAGGCGTTGGCCGGGCTGTCCGGCCAGCTCGTACTTGAGCAGCTTGCGGGCCTGCTCGGGGTCGGTCTCCCCGGTGCCGTACGAGGGGCAGAGCGGCGCGATCGGGCACGCCCCGCAGGCGGGCTTGCGGGCGTGGCAGACCCGGCGGCCGTGGAAGACCACCCGGTGCGAGAGCATCGTCCACTCCGACTTCGGGAAGATCGCCATCACGTCGGCCTCGACCTTCTCCGGGTCCTCCTCGACCGTCCAGCCGAAGCGGCGGGCGAGGCGTCCGAAATGGGTGTCGACCGTGATCCCGGCGCCCCCGAAGGCGTTCCCGATCACCACGTTGGCGGTCTTGCGGCCCACGCCCGGCAGCGTGACCAGGTCATCCAGCCCGCGCGGCACCTCGCCGTCGTAGCGGTCGCGCAGTGCGATCGACAGGCCGATCAGCGACTTCGCCTTCGCCCGGAAGAAGCCGGTGGGCCGGATGACCTCCTCCAGCTCCTCGGGGACGGCCGCCGCGAGGTCCTCCGGCGTCGGGTACTTCGCGAACAGCGCGGGCGTCGTCTGGTTCACCCGCAGGTCGGTGGTCTGCGCCGACAGCACGGTGGCCACCAGCAGTTGGAACGGCCCGTCGAAGTCCAGCTCCGGGTGCGCGTACGGGTAAAGCTCCGCCAGCTCACGGTTGATCTTCCGGGCCCGCCGCACCATCCCCAGGTGCGTCTCGGGCTTCTTCCGCCCGGCCTTCGCGACCTTGCTCTCTGCCATGCACGAAGGCTACGCCGAAGCGACCGGGGCGCGGCCGGGATTCGGCCGCACCGAACCCGGCGCCCCCGGCCCGGTGTCCGCCCCGGCGGGCCGGCCCGCCGGTTCAGAGCAGTGCGGCAACCGCCTGCTGAGCGACGCCCGCGATGGTGAACAGGCCCGGAACGCCGCAGCGCCCGTAGAGCGAGCGCATGACCGCCCGCAGCGTGGTCCGGGCCTCGGCCGCCCGGGGCAGGTGCTGCTCGACCACGGCCAACTCGTCCAGGCACGCCTGCGGTCGGACAGCTCGTGCCGGTGCTGCAGCAGAGCCTCCCGGAGGTCCCCCAGGCACCGGCGGGCCTCGGCGGCGGCGGGTCGGTGGCGGGGTCGAGGTCCTGGTTGAGCGGCCCCGTGATGTGCGGCCGGGCGGTCACCCGCAGGAACCCGCTCTCGTAGGCGAAGTTGACGATCAGCGATACGGCCAGTTCGCCGTTCCAGGACGGGATGCGGGCCCACAGGTACCGGCGGGCGACGAACTCACCCGGCCCCGCGTCGGGTTTCCCGACCGCGGGACCCTCCAATTCCAGCCAGTCCCGATCGTCCAGGTCCTGCCGGCGCTTCGCCGAGAGGGTGGCGATCCCGAGGACTTCGACGTCGGCCAACGGATGGTCCGCCGCGTGCATCGGTGCCGGGTCGAGCAACCGGTCCGCGACGTGGTCGTGCGATTCGGGGACGGTGAACTGGCGGAATCGACCGCCCGACCGCTGCCCACTCCGGTGAAGAGGACCACGGCGGTACGGGGTTGGCCGAAACCGGACGCCGGCGGCGGGGTCAGTGTCCGTGCGGTTCGGCGGCCGGGGTGGCGGTGGAGGGCTGGGCGGTGGCGAGGGTGAAGGCGGCGGTGTGGACGGTGCCCCCGTGCTGGAAGTCGAGGAAGAGCCGGTAGTCGCCCGGGCTGGGGGCGGTGGTGGTGAAGTCGACCTCCGGGCCGGGGGCGGTGGTGCCGTCGCCGGGTTCGCCGTCCGGGTGGACGTGCAGGTAGCCGAGGTCGCCGGCCCGGAGGACCACCAGGTGGCCGTACGCGGCGAGATAGGGGTCGAGGTCGGTGACCGGGCGGCCGTCCCGGCTGACGGTGAAGGCGAGGCGGGTGGGTCGTCCGGGGGTGAGGTCGCCGGTGAGGGTGAGGGTGTAGCCGTCGACGGTGACGGTGCGGCCGGTCCGCGGGAGGGCGGCCGGGCGGTAGTCGCCGGCGGCGTGCAGGTCGGCGCCGAGGGTGAGGGGTTCGGTCTCGGCGGCGGGGGTGAAGTCGGCGAAGACCCGGTAGTCGCCGGCCGCCGCGATGGTCGCCGGGGCGGTCCAGCTGCCGTCGGCGGCCCGGACGGGGTGCAGGTGCTGGAAGTCCGTCAGGTCGCGGTTGGCGACGATCAGGTGCAGCTCCTTCTCGTGCACGGGTCGGTAGGCGGTGAGCGGGTTCCCGTCCGGGGCCAGCACGCGGAAGCCCAGTTCGGTGGGGCCGTCGGCCGGGACGACGGTGCGGTCCAGGCGGAGGGCGTAGCCGCGGTCGGCGACCTGCAGGCCGCCGACCCGGTGGTCGCCGCGGGTGGCCGCGGGCTCCTCGGCGTGGTCGGCGTGGGCGGCGTGCGGTCGGGCGGGGGCCGGGGCGGGGCCGACCGCGCGGCCGACGCCGTACGCGGCGGTGAAGGCGGCGGCAAGACCGGTGGCGAAGGCGGTGACCTTGAGGGCGGTGTTCATGGCGCGCTCCTGTGGATGGGGGCGAAGAGCCGGGGCGTTCCGACGCAGCAAGTAGATACCCCCCAGGGGTATGTGTCAATCAGGGCGGGAGCGGGGCTGCGTCGCCATGGGCCCACATTGGCGCAGGTCAGAGGGGGTGCGGCGAGGCCGGAAATTCACCCGGGGGCGGGAGGGGTCGGGAGCAGTGCTTGCGCGGCATACCCCCCAGGGGTATAACTGGAGACGTCAAGCCGATACCCCTACCGGGTATCGCAGGATCGCACCGGAGGTTCCCATGTCCTGCTGCTCCACCGACGGCACCTGCTCGACCACCGCGACCGCCGCCGCCCCGGCCGCCGTCACCACCGTGTTCACCGTCGCCGGGATGACCTGCGGCCACTGCGAGCAGGCCGTCGGCAAGGCGATCGGCGCGCTGGAGGGCGTGCAGGCCGTCCGGGTCGACGTGCGCGGCGGCCTGGTGAGCGTCGACTCGGCGGCCGAGCCGGACGACGCGGCGGTGCGCGCCGCGGTCGACGAGGCCGGCTACGAGTTGACCGGCCGGGCCTGAGCCCCCACCCGCAGGAGTCCGGCCCGCGGCCGGGAGAGACCACGAGGAGCCCTGATGACCACCCAGGCAGCACCCGCCTCCACCGAGGTGGAACTCCGCATCGGCGGCATGACCTGTGCGTCCTGCGCCGCCCGGATCGAGAAGAAGCTCAACCGGATGGACGGCGTCGCGGCCAGCGTCAACTACGCGACCGAAAAGGCCCGGGTGGAGTTCGGCCCCGGCACCGGCGTCGCCGACCTGATCGCCACCGTCGAGGCCACCGGCTACACCGCCGCGCTCCCCGAGCCCCCGGCCGCGGCGCCGGAGGCGGGCGGCGCCGGACCGGCCGACGAACTGGCGCCGCTGCGGCAGCGCCTGGTCACCGCCGTCGCGCTGGCGGTGCCGGTGATCGCGATGGCGATGGTCCCGGCCCTGCAGTTCGACAACTGGCAGTGGCTCTCGCTGACCCTGGCCGCGCCGGTGGTGACCTACGCCGCCTGGCCGTTCCACCGGGCCGCCTGGACCAACGCCCGGCACGGCGCCGCGACCATGGACACCCTGGTCTCGCTCGGCACCGGCGCCGCGTTCCTCTGGTCGCTGTGGGCGCTGTTCTTCGGCGACGCGGGCATGACCGGGATGCGGCACGGCTTCGAGTTCACCGTCGCCCGCTCGGACGGCGCCTCGAACATCTACCTGGAGGCGGCGGCCGGCGTCACCGCGTTCATCCTGGCCGGACGCTACTTCGAGGCCCGCTCGAAGCGGACCGCGGGCGCCGCGCTGAAGGCGCTGCTCGAACTCGGTGCCAAGGACGTCACCGTGCTGCGCGACGGCCGGGAGACCCGGGTGCCGATCGGACAACTGGCCGTCGGGGACCGGTTCGTTGTGCGCCCCGGCGAGAAGGTCGCCACCGACGGCACCGTCATCGAGGGAAACTCCGCGGTGGACGCCTCGATGCTCACCGGCGAATCCGTCCCCGTCGAGGTCGCCCCGGGCGACGGCGTCACCGGCGCGACCGTCAACGCCGGCGGCCGACTGGTCGTCGAAGCCACCCGGATCGGCACCGACACCCAACTCGCCCGGATGGCCAAGCTGGTGGAGGACGCCCAGAACGGCAAGGCCGCCGCCCAGCGCCTCGCCGACCGGATCTCCGCCGTCTTCGTGCCGATCGTGATCACCCTGGCGCTGGCCACCCTCGGCTACTGGCTGGGCACCGGCGAGGGCTGGAGCGCCGCGTTCACCGCGGCCGTGGCGGTGCTGATCATCGCCTGCCCGTGCGCCCTCGGCCTGGCCACCCCCACCGCCCTGCTGGTCGGCACCGGACGCGGCGCCCAACTCGGCATCCTGATCAAGGGCCCCGAAGTACTGGAGCACACCCGCAAGGCCGACACCGTCGTCCTCGACAAGACCGGCACCGTCACCACCGGCCGGATGACCCTGCTCGCCGTCCACACCACCGAAGACACCACCCAGGACGAAGCACTGCGGCTGGCCGGCGCCCTGGAACACGCCTCCGAACACCCCATCGCCCAAGCCGTCGCCACCGCCGCACGGGAACGCCTCGGCGACCTGCCCCCCGTCGAGGACTTCGAGAACGTCCCCGGCCTGGGCGTGCAGGGCGTGGTGGAGGGGCACGCGGTGGTCGCCGGGCGCGAGGCGCTGCTCGCCGACTGGGCGCAGCACCTGCCGGCCGGGCTGCTGGCGGCGAAGGCCGCGGCCGAGCGGGCCGGGCGGACCGCGATCGCGGTCGGCTGGGACGGGACGGCCCGGGCCGTCCTGGAGGTCGCCGACGCCGTGAAGCCCACCAGCGCCGAAGCCATCGCCGAACTGCGCGCCCTGGGCCTGCGACCCGTCCTGCTCACCGGCGACAACCGGCTGGTGGCGGAAGCGGTCGCCGCCGAGGTCGGCATCCCCGCCCACGACGTCATCGCCGAAGTCCTCCCCGAGGACAAGGTCGCCACCGTCCGACGCCTGCAGAACGAAGGCCGCACCGTCGC
>NZ_JBSGET010000089.1:0-33961 GCF_053603035.1 Kitasatospora sp. NPDC004272
GCGACGGTCAGCGACAAGGTCTACGGCATCGCCAACTTCGGCACGGTGACCGGCTTCGTCTACAACAAGAAGGTCTGGGCGGACGCCGGCGTCACGGCGTGGCCGAAGACGCCCGACGAGTTCCTCGCCGACCTGGAGGCGATCAAGGCCAAGGGCGCGGCGACCCCGTACTACACCAACTACCACGACGGCTGGCCGCTGCGGCAGTGGACCGACGCGATCGGCTCGCCGTCCTGCGACGAGGGCGCCAAGGACAAGCTCGCCGACACCGCGCAGCCGTGGGCGGCCGGGGGCGACCTGAACACCATCGACAGCCTGGTGTACTCGATCGTCAGCCGGAAGCTGTCCGAGGACGACCCGACCACCACCAACTGGGACCAGTCGAAGGTGATGCTGGGCACCGGCAAGGTCGGCACGATGTACCTGGGCTCCTGGGCGATCTCGCAGATGCAGGACGCCGCGACCAAGGCCGGCGCCAGCCCGGACGACATCGGCTACATGCCCTTCCCGTCCACCTCGGGCAAGGCGTGCACGGTGCTGCAGCCGGACTACAAGTACGGCATCAACAAGCACTCCAAGAACCAGGAGGCGGCGCGGGCCTGGCTGGACTGGTACATCACCAAGTCGGGTGCGGCGCAGGCCGAGCAGGGCATCTCCTCGGTCAAGGGCGCCGAACTGCCCGCCACGCTGAAGCCGTTCACCGACAACGGGGTGCAGCTGATCGGGCAGAAGCAGGACAAGTCCGCCACCGTCAAGAAGATCGACAAGGGCGCGGAGATCAACCTGGACGCCCCGGACTACCGGCAGAAGCTCGTGGACATCGCCCGCGGCGCGGCCTCCGGCGACCAGGACAGCTACTTCGCCGAGCTGAACAAGAAGTGGTCCGAAGCCCAGAAGACCGTCAACGGCTGACCCCACCGGTCGAGTCGACCGAGCAGTGCCCCGCGGCGCGGCCGGAGCCCCTCCGGCCGCGCCGCACCCCCTCCAGGGACTTCACGATCCCCCCAGGCACCACCCCCACCCCACCCGCATGTCCGGAGGACGCACGTGAACGACCAGCCCCGCACCACCCGCCGCCGCACCCTGCTCGGCGCGGCCGCCCTCGGCCTCGCCGCCGCCCCGCTGCTCGGCGGCACCGCCTCGGCGGACCAGGGCTCCAACGGCCAGGGCCAGAACGGCCAGGGTTCCAGCGGCCAGGGCGAGAACGGCTCCGGCCGGGGCCGCGGCGCCTTCGTCACCGCGCGCGGCGGCGAACTGCGCCTGGACGGCGAGAAGTTCCGTTTCGGCGGCACCAACTGCTACTACCTGCACCAGCAGTCGCACTACATGATCGACGCGGTGCTGAACGACGCCGCCGCGATGGGCCTGACCGTCGTCCGCGCCTGGGCGTTCGCCGACGGCGACGGCCGCTCTTACCGGGCCCTGCAGCCCAAGCCGTTCAGCTACGACGAGGCCGCCTTCGACAGCCTCGACTACGCCGTCCAGAAGGCCGGACAGCTCGGCCTCAGGCTCGTCCTCCCGCTGGTCAACAACTGGCCCGACTACGGCGGCATGCAGCAGTACGTGTCCTGGTTCCTCGGCCTCGCCGACGACTCCTACGGCGACGGCGTCAACCACGACAAGTTCTACACCGACGCCAACTGCCGCAAGGCGTACCGCGCCTGGGCCAAGCACGTGATCCAGCGCCGCAACCGCCACACCGGCCTGCGCTACGCCGACGACCCCACCGTCATGGCCTGGGAGCTCGCCAACGAGCCGCGCTGCCGCAGCGACAAGTCCGGTGCCACGCTGCTGGGTTGGGCCCGTGAGATGAGCGCGTACGTGAAGTCGCTGGCCCCGCGCCAGCTGCTCGCCGTCGGCGACGAGGGCTTCTACGGGCGGGCCGGCGAAGCCGACTACCCCTACTCGGACTACGAGGGCAACGACTGGCTCAAGCTGACCGCACTGCCCGCCGTCGACTACGGCACCGTGCACGTCTACCCGCAGAACTGGGGCGAGACCAGCGGCGGCAAGCCCGGCACCAACGCCACCGACTGGGGCACCCGCTGGATCACCGACCACCTCGCCGACGGCCGCAAGCTCGGCAAGCCCGTCGTCGTCGAGGAGTTCGGCCTGCAGATCGACGCCGGCCGGGACATCGCCGACACCGCGGCCCGCGACGCCGCGTACCGGGCGTGGACCGACGCCGCGCTCGCCGCCGGCGCGGCCGGCGACCAGTTCTGGCTGCTCACCTCCCGGGTCGACGACGGCTCCTTCTACCCCGACTACGACGGCCACCGCGTCATGTGGAACAACGACCCGGCCAACCCCACCCGCACCACGGCGCAGCTCTTCGCGGCCCACGCGAAGGCGATGGCCTCTTCGAGCTGACGGAAGGCTCCACGAGGGGCTCACGCGTGCGCGCGTCCAGGGGCTCGGGGAACGGCGAGGTCGTGGCTGCTGCGGGTTCACTGCCGCCCAGTGCGTCTGCTTCCGGTTCTGTCTACGGCACGCAGCAGCACGGACACTTCGATGGGCTCCGGCCGTCAGCAGCACGGACCCGCCGTTCCCCGGGCCCCTGTCGGGGCCCATGCGCAGCACGGACCCGCCGTTCCCCGAGCCCCTGATTTCGCCCCCGGCGTTCTCGCCCGAGTTCCTGATCTAGTCTCTCGTTCGTCCGCCACCATCACGATCCGGTCCCCGTGACCGCGATCACAGGGGGCTGGCTGAAACGTGTGGTGAGGTTGGGGCGTCTGAGCTGTGGGCGGGGGACGCGCCCCGCGTAGGGATCGGAGTCTGATGGTGGCTGGCCGACGGCGGTCGTGGTCGTGGTCGTGGTCGCGGCTGAACTACCCGCGGGCCGATCGGGACGGGTGGCGGCGCTGGGTGCCGGACTGGGGGCGCCGGATCGACTACCCGCGCAGCGGCCGCCGGGGAGTGCTGCGCTGGCTGCCGTCCTGGCGGCAGTGGCTGCTGCTGGCGGGCGGCTCGTTCGGGTTGCTGGTGGTGGCGGCCGGGGTGATGTACGCGACCACGGAGGTGCCCACCGACCTGAACGCCTTCGCCACCCAGCAGAACAACGTCTTCTACTGGTCGGACGGCACCGAGATGGCCCGCACCGGGCTGGTCAACCGGCAGGACGTGCCGCTGGACGAGGTGCCCACGCAGGTGCAGTGGGCGGTGCTGGCGGCGGAGAACGAGACCTTCTACTCGGACCCGGGGATCTCCGTCTCGGGCATCGCCCGGGCGGTCTACCGGATGGGCTCGGGCGGTGACACCCAGGGCGGGTCGACCATCACCCAGCAGTACGTGAAGAACGCCTACCTGAACCAGCGGCAGGACTTCTCCCGCAAGCTCGACGAGATGTTCATCGCGCTGAAGCTGGACCAGCAGGACAGCAAGGAGGAGATCCTCAGCGGCTACCTGAACATCAGCTGGTTCGGCCGCGGCAGCTACGGCATCGAGCGGGCCGCGCAGGCGTACTACGGCAAGGACGTCTCCGAGCTCAACGTCAGCGAGGGCGCGTTCCTGGCCTCGCTGCTCAAGGGCGCCTCGCTGTACGACCCGGCGGCCGGTCCGGAGAACCACGCCCGGGCGGTCGAGCGCTGGTCGTGGATCCTGGACCGGATGGTCAAGATCGGGAAGCTCTCGGCGGCCGAACGGGCCCGGTACACCGCGTTCCCGGAGCCGAACCCGGTGCCGCCGCTGGTCGGGCTGAACGGCCAGACCGGCTACCTGGTCGACCTGGCCAAGAGCTACGTGCAGAGCCACGCCGACATCTCCCCGGCCCAGTTCGACCTGGGCGGCTACCAGATCTACACCACCTTCGAGAAGCCGAAGGAGGAGGCGCTCGCCGAGGCCGTCCAGGCCGCCGAGAAGAAGCTCGACCCCGACCACCGCCCCGCCGACCAGAACGTGCACCTGGGGGCCGCCTCGGTGGCCACCGACGGCCGGATCCTGGCGGTCTACGGCGGGCCCGACTACCTGAAGCAGGGCTTCGACAACGCCAACACGGTCAACGTGCCGGTGGGCTCGGCCTTCGCCCCGCTGGTGTACGCGGCCGGCCTGGGCCAGGGCGTCCAGCGCGAACGGGACGGGGCCAGGACGCCCGTGACGCCCGGCACCACGTACAACGGGGACAACGGCGTCGACCTGCAGACCCCCGAGGGCCCCTACTGGGGGCGGGACGGGAAGAAGGCCAAGACGGCCAACGACGGCGGGCGGAGCTGGGGCAGCATCACGCTGCGGGCCGCGCTCGAAGAGTCCGTCAACGGCCCGGTGCAGCAGCTCGGCATGGACGTCGGGCTCGGCAACGTCCGCAAGACCGCGATCGACCTCGGGCTGCTGCCGGACAGCATGGGCGAACTGACGCCCGCTTACGCGCTGGGCAACTCCACGCCCAGCGCGATCCGGCTGGCCGACGCCTACACCGCCTTCGACGCCGAGGGGAAGCGGACCGACCCCTACTCGGTCAGCAGCGTCAGCCAGAACGGCGCCGACGTGCCGGTGGCCAAGCCCGCGAAGGTCCAGGCCGTCACCCCCGAGGTGGCCGCCCAGGTCGACGCCGCGCTGCGCGGCGCGGTCAAGGAGGGCGCCGACAAGGGCGTCCGGCAGGCCGCCGCCGACGGCGCCGGGAAGCCCGGCACCACCCAGGAGCGCAACGCGGGCTGGTACGTCGGCTACCGGGGCGACGTGGCCACCGCGGTCACCCTGTTCCGGCTCGACCTGAAGACCCTGGAACTGCTCCCGCTGACCGGGGTGGGCGGCGCCGCCCAGAACGTCCCCGACTCGACGGTCCCGGCCGGGATATGGTCCGCCTACACCAAGGCCACCGCGCACTGACCGGCGGTCCGGGGGCGGGGAGGGCGCGCCCGCCCCGCCCCCGGACGCGTCACTTCAGGTAGGTCGGCCAGTCGGGGGCCTCGGCCGGGTCCAGCCGGCGCAGCTGGTCCAGCACCTTCGGGTCCTGGGCGTCCAGCCAGTCCGCGAGCTCCTTGAAGGAGACGCAGCGCACGCCGTCCTTCTTGCAGACGGCCTGCATCACGTCCTGGATGGCCTGCATGTAGATGCCGCCGTTCCAGGTCTCGAAGTGGTTCCCGATGAACAGCGGGGCCCGGCTGCCGTTGTAGACCCGCTCGAAGCCGTCGAGGTAGCCGTCGCGGGTCTGCTGCTCCCAGGCCGGGTACTTCTTCGGGTCGCCCTCGGTGCTGGCGCCGGACTGGTTGGCCAGGAAGTTGAAGTCCATCGACAGCACCTGGGTGTTGCCGAACGGCAGCAGCTGCAGCGGGAAGTTCCAGATGCCGTTCGCCTTCGTCGGCCAGACCTGGAACTCGCCCGGGGAGCTGGCGTCGTAGCGCCAGCCGTAGGTCTTCGCCGCCTGCAGCAGGTTCTTCTGGCCCTCCAGGCAGGGGGCCCGGCCGCCGACCAGCTCCTTCGCGTAGTCGAAGGGCAGCGGGGCCTCGGTGGAGAACCCGGTGTTGGTCTTCCAGCGGGCGACGAAGGAGTACGCCTGGTCGATCTCCTGCTTCCAGTCGTCGACGCTCCAGGTGGAGCCGCCCCCGCTGTCGCCGGCGTCGGTGCAGAAGTGGCCGTTGAAGTGGGTGCCGATCTCGTTGCCGTCCTGCCAGGCCAGCCGCAGCTGGGCCAGGGTCTCCTTGACGTGCTCGTCGGTGGGGAAGGAGATCGCCGACTGGCCGGGGGAGTGCTGGGGCGCCTGGTAGAGGGTGGACTTCTCCTTCGGGACGAGGTAGATGCCGCTCAGGAAGAACGTCATCGTCGCGTCGTTCGCCTTGGCCAGCTCCCGGAACCGGGAGAACAGGTGGTCGTCGTTCTCCAGCGCGCCGTCCCAGGAGAACACCACGAACTGCGGGGGCTTCTCGCCCGGCTTCAGCTTCTCGACCTTCAGCTGGTGCGGCTGCGGACCGGTGTCCGACATCGAGCCGTCGCCCAGCACCTTCACCTTGCCGTCCCAGGCCGGGGCGGACGCCCCGGCAGCCGCCCCGGCGTCGGAGGACACCGGTCGGCCCGGTTCCCCGCCGTCGTCCAGCACCAGCGTCAGCGCGAGCGCGGTGACCGCGCAGCCGGCCAGCACCGCCAACGCGATCTTGACGTTCCTGCTCCGGTTCCCGGGTCCCTCTTTGCGCCTGTGGCTCTTCACTGCTCCGCCGTTCCCCGTCCTGCTCCGCTCGTGCCGTCGCACCGCTGTGACGGCACGAGCGGACATCGCACCATCTTTTTATTGGACGACTGTAGGGGGGTGGAGGTTGTCGGTGCGGGCGGGTCTCCGGCCGGGCCGGGGAGCGGCCGCGGACCGTGCCCCGCAGCACCCCGGAAGCGGAGCCCGCCTGCTCAGAACAGGCCGTGCCACATCTGCTCGACGACGACGTTCCACCAGGCCGACTCCTTGACGAACACCTCCGGGTCGATCGCCGCCAACTCGTCCTGCAGCGCCGCCACCACGCCCGCGGCGGCGTACGGGTCCAGCCCGGGCAGCGCGGCGCGGGCCGCCACCAGCGACTCCAGGCTGCGCAGGAACGCCGACACCGAGGCGTTGACGTACCGCCCGCTGCCGGTGCGCGGGTGCACCGCCCACACCGAACCCGACCTCCCGTCGTGGTCGGTGCACTGCACGGCCACCGCGCACAGCCCGTCCGACCCGATCCTGGTCCAGCCCGCCAGGACGTCCAGCACCTGCGGCTCCAGCTCGGCCCCTGCGGCCGACAGGTGGGTGCGCAGGTCGGCGAACAGCCCGCCGGCCGGCGGCCGCTCCGGACGGTCCGCGCCGAAGAACAGCGGCACCTCGGCGGGCAGCCCCGCCCAGACCACGGTGGACTGGGCCGATTCCGGCAGCGCGCTGTTCGCCACGTCGTCCGCGTCGTACCGCACCACCTCGCCGAACGCCCCGGCCACCCGCCGCCCCAGCGCCACGTCCCGCACCGCCGGCGCCGGGTCCACCTCGCCCGGCCGCGGCGCCGGCACCCGGCACGGCCGCGGCGGCGGCTGCTGCCCGGCCAGCCGGGCGGTGCGCTCCGCGTGGTCGGCCAGCGCGGCGACGCCCTCGGCCCGCTCGTCCGGGAAGATCCCGTACAGGTGCGAGCAGGAGAACTCCGCGTTCGGGAACTCCCGCTCCACCAGCACCGCGGTGTAACCGCCCGGCAGGGACGCCGGACGCAGGTCGGTGTGCACCGCCAGCACGTTGCCCGCCGGAACGCCCAGGCGGCGCAGCTCGGCCGCGAGCTGGTGCTCGGCGGGCGGCAGCCCGGGCGCCGACAGCCGGAACAGCGAGACCTCCTGCCCGCTCCCCGGGTCCAGGTAGGTCGCCACCGCGGTGTTCCCCGGCCCGGTGGCCGGCGGCCCCGTCCGGCGCGACAGCTGCGCGTGCCGCTCCTCGTACGACCGGACCACCTCGTCCACCGGCACCGAGGACCACACGCTCAGCTCGCCGCTCTCCCGGTCCACCACGCCGCACGCGTCCCCGACGTCCGCCGGCGGGCGCCGCTCCCCGGTCACCGGGTCCCGCTCCAGCGGCGCGGGCGCCGCCCACACCACCCAGCCCAGGCTGAACTCCCGGTACCGCACCCCGCGTCGCCGCTCGGCGGGCGCGCCGCCGTTCAGCCAGCGGTCGGCGGTGGCGAGGGCCTGCTCCTGGGTGATCACGACGCTTCCTCCGTTGGTGGGTCCCGGTGCCCGGAGCTCCCGGGGCTTCCCGGGCCCGGTTCCGAGTGAGACTAGCGGGAGGTCCCCCCGAGCACGAACGGGTGTCCGGTATCACCCGGGCAATTCCCTTGTGCGGCAATGGGATTGTCGGTGCTTGATCATGTGCATGCGATCATTTGACTATCATTTGAATCTGGGGCAACGTTCTGCTCCATCCGTCCACCGGGGGGCCGGTGATCCGTCACCGGAAGCGGTGGTTCCGTCAGTTGGGGGAGACTGACCCTTGTCGATGATGCTGCCCGGCCCGCTCGAATGGGTCCTGGAGATGCTCGGCTTCGACTGGCCCAAGGCGGACGAGGACAAGCTCCGCGAATGCGCCCGGGTCTGGCGCGACTTCGCCGACCGGGTCGACGAGGTCAACCAGCAGGCCCTGACCGCCGCCGACATCGTCCGCTCCACCAACGCCGGCGACGACGTCGACGCCTTCGGCCGGGCCTTCGACAAGTTCACCACCGGCGGCGACGGCTACCTCGCCGACGCCGCCACCGCCGCCCGGCTGATCGCCACCGCCTTCGACGCCGCCGCGATGATCGTGGTCGCCTGCAAGATCGCCGTCATCGCCCAACTCGCCATCCTCGCCACCGAGATCATCGCCGCCCAGGGCGCCGCCCTGTTCACCTTCGGCCTCTCCGAGGTCGCCGCCCTCGGCGCCACCCAGGCCACCAAGATGATCGTGCGCCGACTGCTGAAGGAACTCCGCGACGCCCTCGTCGAAGCGGTCGTCGAAACCATCAAGGACCCGATCGTCTCCGCCGTCCAGGGCATGATCAGCGACCTGATCACCCAGACCGTCAACCAGGGCTTCGGCGCCCAGGACGGCTACGACCTCGGCCGCACCGCCAAGAAGGGTGTCGAAGCCGGCGCCGAGGCCGCCGAGAACTGGAAGAGCACCTTCGGCGAGAGCCTCCGCGACGGCCTCGGCTCCCGCGCCGGCTCCCACGTCCGCGGCCGCGCCGAGGCGTCCGCCGCCATCGGACGCGGCGAGAGCGACCCGGCCGGGGGCGGCGACGCTGCCGGTGGCGGGACCACGGGGGGTGGGGCGTCCGGGGGCGGTGGCTCCGGCAGCGGGGGCTCCGGGAGCGGGAGTTCTGGCAATGGGGGCTCCGGGAGCGGGAGTTCTGGCAACGGGGGCTCCGGGAGCGGGAGTTCTGGCAACGGGGGCTCCGGCAATGGGGGCTCCGGGAGCGGGAGTTCCGGCAGTGGCGGCTCCGGCGGCGACGGTGCCGGTGGTGGCGGGAACGGCAGCGCCGGTCCGTCGACCACCAGTGCCACCACCGGCCGGGCGCCTGAGCCGGGTGGCCCTTCTTCCGTCAACTCACCTGCCGGACGCGACACTTCGCCGGAATCGCCGGCCTCGACCCCGGTTCCGACGCCCACCCCGGCGCCCGCCGCTCCGTCCGCGTCCGACCAGCGTGCCACCGCATCGCTCGACCCCTTCGGCACCCGGCTGAACGCCGACGGCCCGGCGGAGGGTTCGCCGTCCGCGAGCCCTCGTGCGGACGCGCCGGAGGCCCAGGCGTCCGCGAACGCCACGGACGCCGCGCCCGACGCGTCCGACGCGGCCCGTCCGGCCGAGGGGCAGGCTTCGGCGCCGACCCCTGCCGATGCCCGGGCCGCTGCGCAGCAGCCCGCGCCGGAGGCCCAGGCGTCCGCGCCCACCGCGAACGCCGCTTCCGACGCGTCCGACGCGGCCCGCCCGACCGAGGGGCGGGCGCCGACGCCGACGGACGGTCCGTCGCCCGCGGATTCCCGGGCCGCCACCTCGCAGCCCGGCCCCGAGTCCCAGGCGCCGCCCGCTCCGACCGCGCACCCGGCAGCGGACGCGTCCCGTCCGACTGCGGTGGATCCCCGCATCGCCGCCGCGCAGTCCGCCCCGGGGGCCCAGGCGCCCGCGCCCGCCGCGCACGCGGCGTCGGACGCGGCCCGCCCGGCCGACGCCAACTCGGCTGCCACGGCTGGAACTTCGCCGCATGCGAGCGCTCAGCCGACGGCCCACGACCACGCCACCGCCGGTGCTCCGGCCCACCACGCCCCTTCCGACTCGGCCACTGGGACCGGGCCCGCTCAGCACGCGGAGCGTCACGGGGAGGACCGGTCCGAGGGGTACGGGAGTGTGCCCGGCCCTCGGTCGGACGCCAACTCGCCTGCTGGGGAGGGGAGTCGGGAGGGGCAGGTCGGGGTTCCGGCCGGCGCGGGGCAGCACGGGCGTCCGGCCGCCGAGCCGTCCGCGCAGCGTCACGACACCCCGCACGCCCAGCCCGGTGACGGCCGCAACGACGGTCGTCGGGCCGAGGACGGGACGCAGCAGGCCGCCACCGTCCGTACTGCGGGGGCCGCCGCCGTCGCGGAGGCGCCGCCCGCGCACGGGCCCGGGCCGGTCGCCGGGGAGTCCGCCGCGCCCTCGTCGGCCCCGTACGCCGGGCAGGCCGGGCAGGCCGCACCGGGCGCTCCGGCCGCCGGTGCCGTGCCGACCGGTGCGGGCGGGGTGCCGTCCGCCACCGGCACGCCGGGGACGCCGAGTGCGGGCGCGCCCCGCGCGGACCGTCCCGCCACGACCGCGCCGACGGCCGCCCCCGGCCAGCGGCAGCGTCCGGACCAGTCCCGCCCCGACCGCCCGGTCAGCCTCGGCCAGCAGCCCACCGGAGGCCGCCCCGACCCGCGCACCGCCCCCTGGCGCACCCCGCAGCCGTCCGACAGCCCCACCCCGCGCCCCGACGCCCGCCCGACACCGGCGGCGGACCCGCGCGCGGCCCGTCCGGACCGTCCGGCCGATGGCCAGTCCCGCCCGGGCGCCGATCCGCGTCGGTCCGTGCCGGAGCAGCGCCCGTCCTCCGAGCGTCCGACTGCCGACGACCCGAGCGCCGAGCACCCCACCACCGAGCACCCGTCCCAGGACCACCCGTCCGCCGAGCACCCCACCGCCGAGCACCCCACCGCCGAGCACCCGGGCGTGGACCCGACCCGGCCCGTCACCGCCGGCCGGCCGTACGGGGAGCCGGGTGGGCTGATCGAGCCGGGGGAGCGGGAGCGGCAGCGGGTGGAGGACGCGGTGCCGCGGGACGCCGAGGGGCGGCCGTTGCGGCACCCGGACCCGGAGGGGGACTGGCCGGGGGCCGTCAACGGCGATCCGAACGAGCCGGGGCGGCGCAACAACTGCGTGGACGTCGCGCTGGCGACCGTCGACACCTACTCGGGGCACCCGACCCCGGCCGCGGCCCGTACGCCGGACCACGACGCGGACGGCAACCCCTCCGACCGCGGTGAGCGGGGCGGCCGGGACCGGATGGAGAACGCCCTCGGGGCGAGGTTCTCCGACCTGGGCGACGGTCCGGCCGCGTACCGGCGGCTTGAGGACACCCTCCGCCGGGAGGGGCACGGCTCGCAGGCCGTGATCATCACCCGGGACGCCGACGGCCGCGCCCACGCCTGGAACGCCGTCAACCACCGGGGCAAGATCACCTACATCGACGCGCAGACCGGCCGCCGCTCCGACCGGCCCCTGCACGACGGCGAGAACGGCGTCTTCGCCGTCCCCCTCGGCGCCGACCGCCGCCCCGCCGCGCCCGTCCCGCACGCCGACCCGCACCACGATCCGTCCCTGGACCGCCGCGCCCCGGAGGAGATCGCCGGCGGCGACAACGGGCAGAACGGTCCGCCGGGCCCGCCCGGGAGGGTGGAGCGCCCCGACTTCATGGGGGACCCGCCGGATCACTACGGTCCGCCCGGGAGCCTCACCAAGGCCCAGATCGAGCAGATCCAGGTGTACCGGGCCAACGAGGAGGCCGGCTACCGGGAGCTGTACTACGACAAGAACGGGCACCGCAAGCTCCTCGAAACGGTGGACGAGAGCGGCTACACGCCGCCCCAGCTCGCCCAGTTCGAGGACGACGGCCCGTGGCTCCCGGCGAAGGACGGACCGGAGGCCCCGAAGCCCCACTACCTGGACCCCAAGCCCGTGCACCTCGACGCGGACGGCGTCAAGGACGCGCAGAGCCTGAAGGACCTCGACGAACTCGCGGAGAAGCGCAGCGAGGCCGTGGCCCAGATGGTCAAGGACCGGCAGTGGAAGAAGGAGAGCGGCCTGCCGGAGGCCGATGCCGCGTACAGCGCCTCGCAGTACGCGATGCAGGAGGCGAGCGAGAATTTCGGGGAAGGCGCGGCCGCCCTGCACTACATGGCCCTGCAGGACTCCGGGTTCGAGCCCGAGACGCTCGGAGGCCCCGACAACGGCGCCGACCAGTTCGACCAGGTGTGGAAGCACCCGGACGGGCGGTTCATCGTCATCGAGGCGAAGGGCAGCCCCGATGCGCCGCTCGGTACCCGCCTCATGCCGGGGGCGGGTCGGCAGCGGGTCTCCCAAGGGAGCCGGGAATACTTCCTCCAAATCGTCGAACTGATGAAAAAGCGGGGCGAGAGAACTCTGGCGAAGGAACTGACGGCGGCGCTCGGAGCGGGGAAAGTCGAATACGTCCTCGTCATGGGTGGCCGCAACGACGGTAGCTACAATGGCCTGGACTACCGGCGGTTCGACACCAGCAGGGGGACCCTTCCGTGACCGTGACCATTTCCCGTCATCTCGAACCCAAGCCCGATGCCGAGGTGTTCGCCGAAGAGTTGAGCGCGGATTTGGCAGAACTCATCGACGGTTTGGAGCAGTCGGGGGAGATGATCGACTATGCGTTCAGCAGCGCCCTCCTGGCCGCCCGGGCGCACTGGATGGCCGACCCGAGGGCCAACCGGCTGGAGACGTGGAAGGCCACGGTGACCGCCCTGCAGGTGGGTTCGGCGCTGTTCGCCGCGACGGGGGTGGACGAGGGCCGGGTCGAGTGCTTCATCAACCACCGGGCGCGCTCGATCCCGGCGTTGGGCCCGCGGACGTACGCGGACGCGGACACCTGGCTGAACACGCTCTGGTTGGCGATGATCTGCCGGGACCAGCCGCGGTTGAAGCAGCTGTCCGAGATCCCGCTGGAGCGGCTGCGGGTGCGGGAGGGGCTGTACGACGACTTCTTCTACCACTGGATCGACGTGCTGCAGACGTACTGGCTGCGCGGGCCCGGTCTGGTCGACAAGTTGACGCTGGCCTTCGAGAGTTCGGCGCCCGAGCGGATCCGGATCGCCACGCCCCGGGTGGTGGCGCAGGTGTTCTACCCGCCGCTCGGCCTGTTCCACCAGATCGTCACCCGCAAGCAGGAGGAGTTCTCCCCGTCGCTGGTGCGGGCGCTGGAGTCGCACCGGGACTACTGGACCTCGGAGGAGAGTTGGGCCACCGACATCGACGGCGCGGTTCCGCTGGGCCCGCTCGCGATGGCCTGCCACGCCTTCGACGGCGACTTCCCGATCGACGTGGAGTCGGACTACCTGCCCAAGCACCTGCTCGACCACGGCTGGTTGGGCGAGTTCCCCACCTGAGGGCGCCTCGCGTCCTGAGGCGGGCGCGATTCGCGGGGAACAACCGGATTCGGTGCCGTGGAAATGGCGCGCACGGATTCTGGCAGTGACGGTGAAAGAAACAGGGCGAGGGCGTTCCGCACGCTTGCCGGGAAGGGTTTTTCGATTTCCCCTTACCGGGGAGCGGGTTTCGGAACGGACAGACGGAACGGACAGACGGAACGGACGAGGAACGCGAGGGAGTTCGGGTGTCGCAGCAGATCGTCGTGGACGAGGGGAACCTGCGCGGGCAGGGGAAGAACCTGGAGTCGATCGGGGAGTCGTTCCAGCGGGTGGTCGCGGAGATGAAGGCGCGGCTGTCGGCGCTGGAGGAGAGCGGGGACCCGCCGTGGGGTGACGACGACCTGGGCGAGAAGTTCGGCGTCGTCTACGAGGGCCTGCGCGACGGCATGAAGGAGTCGATGGACTCGCTGGCGGCGCGGCTCGGCGAGGTCGGCCGGAAGCTCCAGGTGATGGCCGACAACCACGCGGCCAACGAGGCCGACACCGTGGACCGGATGCACGCCCTCGCCGACCGGATCCGGAGCGCGGGCGGCGAGATCCAGGCGATGCGGCGTCCGCAACTGCGCTGAGCGGCGTCCGGGCGTCCGGGCCCGGGAGGCGGCCGGCTCGGCGAGCGCGGGACGGCGGCGGCGAGGGCGACGGCGAGCGCGACGATCCCCCTGGCCTCGGCGCTACGGGACGTGGTTCCTCCTGTTCGGCCCGGGCGGGAATACCCGGGGGCGGGGAGCCGCGCCGTGCGGGGCGGCCGAAGACCACCCGTTCGTATCCGTGACGGCCCTGCGGGGCAAGGGTCAGGGGCAGCGGGCGCCGCTGCGGCAGGCGGCGGACCCGGGCATCGGGGCGTGCGCGTGGGCCGGGCGGTCCGGGGTGTGGTGCGCCAGGCCGAACAGGAACACGGCGCCCAGCCCCAGGACGGCGAGCACCTGCACGGTGACGGCCAGGGCCGCCCGCAGCCGGAACGCGAGCGCCAGCAGGACGAGGGCGGCGAGGAACAGCCAGCCCAGCCGGAGCACGACGGAGGTCGAGGTCACGTCGAACACCTCGAAGGGCCCCGTGTTCCGGTCGCGGGGGATGAGCGTCACCCGCAGCAGGAGGAGGAACTGGGCGACGGACAGCACCAGGACGGCGGCGAGGTCCGCGAGCACCGGCAGCGGGCGGGCGCGGCGCCCGGCCCGTGGGGGCGTCGGCGGCGAGGCCGGTGCGGTCGGGGCATCCGTCATGGCGGTACTCTGCCCGGTCCGCGGGCACGGCGGAAGGTGTACGGAGAACCGGGCCGCGCAGCCCGGTCGCGGATATCTGCCGAACGGCAGATGGCGGGGGGCCGTCGATCGGCGAGGCTCGGGGCGTGAGCGACCACGACCGACCGGGGGAACCGGTGAACCGACGACGTCCTTACCCGCCACCGCAGTTGCCGCCGGGAACCGCCCCGCCCCAGCCGGGGGTCGAGCCGCCCGTGATCGAGCTGGACCGGATCGGCAAGGTCTACCGGGGCGGCGAACGGGCCCTGGACGGCGTCAGCCTGACGCTCGGGCCCGGGCTGCTCGGGCTGCTCGGGCCGAACGGCGCGGGCAAGTCCTCGCTGCTGCGGATCCTCGCCACCGTCACCCGCCCCAGCACCGGGACGCTCCGCTACCGGGGCGCCGACGCGGTCGCCTCGCCCGACCGGCTGCGCCGCGAACTCGGCTACCTGCCACAGGACTTCGGTGTCTACCCGAACCTGACGGCCCGCGAGTTCCTGGCCTACCTGGCCGCCGCCAAGGGGCTCACCGCGCGCTCCGCCCGGGCCCGCACCGACGAGTTGCTCGAACTGCTCAACCTGACCGAGGCCGTCCGCCGTCCGCTGCGCGGCTACTCGGGCGGCATGCTCCGCCGGGTCGGCATCGCACAGGCCCTGCTGGCCGACCCGCAGGTGCTGGTGGTGGACGAGCCGACCGCCGGACTCGACCCGGAGGAGCGGGTCAGGCTGCGCAACCTGCTGAGCGAACTCGCGGCCCAACGCGCCGTGTTGCTCTCCACCCACATCGTGTTGGACGTCGAGTCCACGGCCGACGCGATCGCCGTGCTGGCCCGCGGCCGCCTGCTGCGCCGGGGCACCCCACAGCAATTGACAGGTGAACTGGACGGAAGAGTATGGGAGTTGACCGTCCCGGCGGCCGACGTCCCGGCCTGGCAGGCGAGTTGGCTGGTCGGCCGCACCGCCAGGTCCGACGGCGGCGGCGTCCGGCTGCGGCTGATCGCCCCCGCCGCCGGACCGGGACCGGCCGGGGCGGCCCCGGTGCGGCCGGACCTGGAGGACGTCTACCTGGCCGCCGTGCACGGCGGACGGCCGGAACGGAGCGGGCCGGAGCGGGGCGGGCCGGAGCGGCAGCCCTCGGAGCGGGAGGGGGCCGGGCGGTGGCGGTGACGGTGCGCGCGCTGGCCCACCTGGCCGCCGGGGACTTCCGGGAACGGGTGCGCCGCCCGGTGTACGCGGTGACGCTGCTGGCCGCCGTCGGGCTCGGCCGGCTGGCGGTGCCCGCTGCCGGCAGCCGGTGGGCGGTGATCGACGTGGGCGGCAACCGGGGCGTGTACAACAGCGCGTGGGTCGGCACCGCGACCGCGCTGGCCGGGGCGCTCTGGCTGACCGTCGGCGGGTTCTACGCGGTGCGCGGCGCGGTCGTCCGGGACACCGCGACCCGGGTCGGCCAGGTGCTGGCCGCGAGCCCGCTGCGCTCCGCCGGGTACCTGGCGGCGAAGTTCCTCTCCAACCTGCTGGTGCTGGCCTCGATGCTGGGCGTGCTCGCGGGCACCGCGCTGGTGCTGCAACTCGTCGAGGGCGAGGACCGCGCGGTCGACCCGGTCGCGCTGCTCACCCCGTTCCTGCTGGTCGCGCTGCCGCTGCTGGCGGTGACGGCTGCGGCCGCCGTGCTGTTCGAGACGGTGCCGGTGCTGCGGGCCGGGCCCGGCAACCTGCTCTGGTCGGTGCTGGCGCTGGTGATCGCGATCGGCGGCCAGTCCGCGCACGCGCCGCTCGGCGGCCTCGGCGTCCGGCCGGTCGCCGACTCGCTGCGGGCGACCCTGGACGCGCAGCGGATCCCGTACGGGACGGGCGGGTTCAGCCTCGGGCTGACCCAGGTCGCCGAGCCGCTGCACCCCTTCCGCTGGGACGGCGCGCCGCTCACCGGCGGCTTTCTGGCGGCCCGGCTGGCGGTGCTGCTGCTGGCCGCGGCGGCGGCGGTGCTGCCCGCGCTCTGGTTCGGCCGCTTCGACCCGGCCCCCGGCGCCTCCCGCCCGGGACGGCTCCCGCGGCCGGAGGCCGAACCGCCGTCCGCCCCGGCGGTGTTCGGGGCGCTGCCGCGCACCGCGCCGGTCCGGGGCCGGGCGTTCGGCCGGCTGCTGGCGGGGGAGTTGCGGATCCTGCTGCAGGGGGTGCCGGCCGCCTGGTGGGCGGTGGCCGCGCTGCTGTCCGCCGCCGCGCTCGTGCTGCCCGCGCCCACCGGGACCGGCCTGCTGCTGCCGCTGCTGTGGCTGTGACCGGTGCTGCTGTGGTCCCGGCTGGGCAGCCAGCAGGTGGAGCACGGCCCGGCCGGGCTGCTCGCCGCCCACCCCGCACCGGGCCGGCGGCTGCTCGCCGAGTGGACGGCGGGCGTGCTGCTGACCGCGCTCACCGGCGCCGCCCCGCTGCTGCGGATGCTGGCGGCCGGGGACGGCGCCGGGGCCGCGCACTGGCTGGGCGGTCCGCTGCTGGTGCCCTCGCTGGCGCTGGCGCTGGGCGTGCTGAGCCGCAGCCACCGGCCGTTCCAGGCGCTCTACCCGCCGCTGTGGTACCTGCTGGTCAACCACGTCGCCGCGGTGGACTTCATGGGCGCCGTCCGCACCGCCGGTCGCCCCGGGGGCCCGCGCCCGCTGCTGGTCGCCGCGTTGGCGGCGGCGCTGCTCGGGGCGGCGCTGGCGGCCGACGCGGCCCGGCGCCGGAGGCGGTGAGCCCCGTCAGGGGGTGGGTCTCCGTCAGGCGGTGGGTCCCCGTCAGGGGGTGGGTCTCCGTTAGGTGGTGGAGGTCAGGTGCGCGAACACCACGGTGTTGGAGTCGTAGCCGGTGCGCCGGTCGTAGTGCCCGCCGCAGGTGATCACCCGCAGTTCGGCGCGGCCGGTCGGGGCGTACACCTCCCCGGCGGGGAAGTCGCTCTTCGGGTAGGAGCGCACCGCGTCGACGGTGAAGGTGGCGGTGCGGCGGTCCTGCCGGGTGACGGTGACGGCCAGGCCGGGGCGCAGCAGCCCGAGCCGGTACAGCACGCCGGGGCCGTGCCGGTCGTCGACGTGGCCGACCACCACGGCGGTGCCGTCCGCGCCGGGCGAGGGGGCGTCCCGGTACCAGCCGACCAGGTCGCGGCGGTCCGGCGGCGGGGTGTCGAGCGCCCCGGTGGCGTCCAGGCCGAGCGGGGTGAAGGCGGCGTCCACCGCGATGGACGGGATGCGCAGCCGCGCCGGGTCGGACGGGCCGAGCGCGGCGGTGTCCGGGACGGCCCGGGAGGCAGTGGGGGAGGGCATGTCCCGGGCGGGGGACGGGAGTTGCGCGGGGGCGGGCGGGGGCGGTCCCGCGGTGGTCAGCCCGTCGTCGACCAGCCAGGCGCCGCACAGCAGCGCGACGGCCGCGGTGCCGAACCGTAGCCGGTCGGCACCGCGGGCGCGTCGGTGGGCGGTGCGGGTCAACGGCGGGTGCGGGAGCGGCGGCGCCGGCGCACGACCAGGTAGCCCGCCCCGGCGATCAGCGCGGCGCCGACGGTGACCTCCGCCGGGTTCAGGTCCCGGGAGGCCCCGCCCGCGCCGGCCGCCACCCCGCCCTGCGGCGTCCGCCCCGGACCGCCGTGGCCGGGGCCGCCCTGGCCCGGGCCGCCGGGCGAGGCCGAGGAGCCGCCACCGGGGCCCGGGCCGCCGCCCTTGCCGGAGGGGGAGGCGCTGGGTGACGGGGAGGTGCCGCCGCCGACCGGGTTCGGCGAGCCGCTGCCGGACGGGCTGGGGGACGGGGACTGGCTGCTGCCGACGCCCGCGCAGTCGACCTTGAACACCTTGTGCTTGGCAGCGCCGCTCTCGCCGACGAAGTTCCAGAACAACTCGTAGTGCCCGTCCGGCAGTTGAGGCAGTACCGGCGGGGTGAAGCCGTGGCCGCCCACCACCGTGATCGATCCGGTCCGCACGTTCGTGGCGGTGCCGGTCGGCGGCTGCTGGTCGATGTGCCAGGTCACCTGCTGGATGGTGTCGAAGTTGAAGGCGTCCAGGTAGAACGCGCAGATCTTCGGCTCGTTGTACTGGTCGGTCTGGTCGTCGGTCGACGTGCCGACCTTGTGGATCTTCACGTCGCCGTTGTCGCCGGGCGCGGCGTGCGCGGGGGCGGCGAACACGGCCAGTGGCAGGACGGCCGCACCGGCGAGGGCGGCCGCGCGCAGCGGCAGCAGGCGCCGCCCGATCGGGGTCGGGGTCATGGGAGCTCCGGGGTGAGGGACGGGGGCTGCCGGCACGGCGCCGACACCCCCCGAGGGTCCTCGCCCCGATCTGACGCCCCGTCACAACACACCCGAACCGGTACGACGTTTCCCCCCGACGGCCCAGCCCCGGCGTGTCCGCCCGCCCCCGGCCGGGCCCGGGGTCCGTGGCGGCGGGGCTGGGCGGGGTCAGGCCGTCGGTTGGCGGCGGCGGCGGGGGCGGAGGCGTTCGCCGCGGGCCAGGCGGCGGAGGCGGGAGAAGCGGGAGAAGCGGTCGCGGTTGGCGACGGCGGCGCGGTCGAGTTCCTCCATCAGGCGGCGGCCGCGGTGTTCGAGGTCGAGTTCGTCGAGGATGCGGTCGACCTCGGCGAGCAGCGAGCCGTGCAGCTGCCAGGCGTCCGGGCTCTCCTGGACGCGGCGCAGCAGGAGCTGGGCGGCGTTCTCGCGGCAGGCCCAGGCCGCGGAGAGTTCGGAGGCGAGCCGCTGTTCGGCCTCCTCGGCGTTCCGGCTGACCTGGGTGGTGACCAGGACCGCGAAGCTCACCAGCGCGCCGCCGACGTGTTCGAACAGTTCCTCCAGGGCCACCGCCACGTCCGCCGGGAACAGTCGTTCGTCCGGGTCGCGGCGCTTGGCCAGGTCGGTGAGCGAGCGGGCGATCACCCGGATGACGACCACGCAGATCTCCAGGGTGTCCAGCCCGGTGCGCAGCACCAGCCGGGAGAGCAGGCCCTCGCTGATCCGCGGGTTCAGCCGCAGGCTGTCCTCGGCCTGCCGCAGCGCCCCGTCCACCTCGGCGATCGCCTGGTCCAGCCGCCGGGCCTCGTACAGCCGTTCGGCGGCCCGTTCGACCGGGACGGGCCGGCCCAACTGCTCGGACAGCCCGAGCAGCAGGTGCCGGGCCCGGCGGGCCAGGTCCTCGATCGACTCGCCGGCCGTGTCGACCCACACCGGGGGCGCTATCACCAGGTTGAACAGCAGGCCGACGCTCGCGCCGATCACCGTCTCCAGCACCCGGTCCCAGGCCTGGGTGGTGACCTGGGAGACGCCCAGGATCAGCATCGCGCTGATCGCCACCTCCTGGACGAACTCGTCCACCCGCACGAAGCGGCCCACCACCAGCGAGGCCATGATGATCAGCCCGAGGCTCCACCAGGACAGCCCGACCACCGTCGAGAACCCGATCGCGATCAGCACCCCGACCACCACCGAGTTGACCCGCCGGATGCTGGTGGTCAGCGTCGAGTACACCGTCACCTGCACCACCAGCAGCGCCGTCAGCGGAGCGGTCAGCGGCACCGGCTCCCTGCTCAGCCAGGTCGCCACCACGTACGACAGCGTCGCGGCGACCGTGGCCCGCACCGTCTGCACGACGAACGGGTCCTTGGCCCCACGGCGCACCACGGCCGCCACCGGCTCCGGAACGAAACGCATGCAGCCCTTCTATCCCTGCCGGGTGCCGTTCACACCGTTCACACGCTGACGGGACGCCAGACTGTGAGCCCCGGTCACAGGATGAACGCCTGTCTGGCTGCGCCTCCGGCCCCCGCCGACGATGGCGGCACCGGACGCCCATGCCCCCCGCGCGGCCGCACGCGTCCGCGGTCCGAGGACGCGCCGCGCGATCCGACCACGGACGAGGTGGTGGTCGCCGTGAGCGACGTCTCCGACCTGACCGAACGCGCCGGCCGGGCGCTGCCCGCCCCGGAGCCGCTGCGACCGCTGCGGTACGCCGGGGTGTTCGCGCTGCTGTTCCTGTTCGGCACCGAGACCTTCCTGGTCTCCCCGCTGCTGCCGACCATCGCCGACTCGATCGGCACCACCGAGGCCGCCGCCGCCTCCACCGTCACCGCCTACGTCCTGGTGTACGCGGTCTGCGCCCCGTTCCTCGGCCTGCTCAGCGACCGGTTCGGCCGCCGCCGCACCCTGCTCGCCGGCGGGCTGCTGTTCGTGCTGTCCAACGCGGCCGCCGCGCTCTCCACCGACCTCACCCAACTGGTGCTCTCCCGCGCCCTGGCCGGGCTCGCCGCCGCGGCCGCCGGGCCCGCGATCTGGGCGCACATCGCCGAGACCGCCCCCGAGGCGGTGCGCGGCCGCGCCCTCGGACTCGGCATGGCCCTGTTCTCCACCGGCCAGGTGATCGGCGTCCCGCTCGGCGGCGTCCTCACCGGGGCGGCGGGCTGGCGGGCCGCGTTCTGGGCGCTCACGACCGGCACCCTCGCCGCGGTCGCCCTGCTGGCCCGGCAGGTCGTCCCCGAGCGGGCCGTCCCCGCGCGGGCCGTCCCCGCGCAGGCCGTCCCCGTCCAGGGCGGCGCGGTGCGGGGCGGTGCCGTCCGGGCCGTCCTGGGCGCCTGGCGCGAGCCGGTGCTGCGCCGCGCCCTGCTGGTCAACACCGCCTTCAACGCGGCCAACCTCGGTGCGTACACCTTCCTCGGCGCCGTCCTCGACCGCCGCTTCGGCCTCTCCGTGCCGGCCCTCGGCCTGGTCGGCGTCCTGGTCGGCGCGGGCAGCGCGGCCGGCTCGCTGCTCGGCGGACGCCTCGGCGACCGGGCCCGCACGGCGGGCCGCACCGGTCGGCCGCCGCTCGCCCACTGGGGCCTGCTGCTGGCCGCCGGCATCGCCCTGGCCACCGCCGGACCCGGACTGCCGCTCTCGCTGCTCGGCGTACTCATCTGGTTCACCGCCGGCGGCGCCTTCGTCACCGACCAGCAGACCCTGGCCGGCACCGTCGCCCCCGCCCACCGCGCCACCTCCAGCGCCTGGCTCACCTCCACCATGTACGCGGGCACCGGCCTCGGCGCCTGGGCGGTCGGCGCCTTCTCCGACGTCACCCGCGGCGCCCTGCTGGTCGGCACCGCCCTGGCCCTGGCCGCGGCGGCGGGAGCGTGGCTGGTGACGCGCGGCCTGCGACAGCAGCGCTGAGACCCCGGGGACCCGGCCGGAACGCCGCGGCGGCGGACCGCGGACGGGTCACCAGCGGTACCAGCGGTGGCGACCGCCGGAGGGGTGCGCGCCGCGGGCCACGAAACCGATCAGCCAGAACACCAGGACGACCACGGCGACCAGCCAGAGGATCTTCACCGCGAAACCGGCGCCGAACAGCAGCAGCGCGAGCAACAGGACCAGCAGCAGGGGAACCACGACGACCTCCTGGGAATCGATTGTCGCGGCCTCTGCTGCCCGGGGCCGCGCCGGATATTCGCGGGAATCTTCCGGCGGATCCGGGGCACCAGACCGCCCGTCAGCGAGGAACCGGCAGTCAGGAGGCGGGACATGGCGATGAGCGACAAGGCCGAGAACACCGGCGAGAAGATCGAGGGCGCCGTCAAGAAGAACGTCGGCAAGGCCGTCGGCAACGAGCGCCTGGAGGCGGAGGGCCGGGCCGAACAGGCCAAGGGCGGCCTCAAGCAGGCCGGGGAGGACGTCAAGGACGCCTTCCGGAGCTGAGCCCCCGGACCCCGCTGCGCCGCAGGCGGCAGCGGGCACCGACACCGCCCCGGCGTGACCCCACACCTCCGCCGGGGCGGTGCGGCCGGTGAAGCCCACCCGGCCGCGCTGGCCCCGGACACCGCGCACCCTCACCGGCGGCGGGTCCGGGGCCCCGCCACATCCACGCCCCGCCCGGCGCCCGCCCCCGCAGCGCCCGGCTCCCGCCTCCATAGCACCCGGCGCCCGCCCCCGCAGCGGTCGACCGGCCGCACACGGGGCGTACCCGGTGCGCTTCGACCCGGCGCGCCGGGGCAACCGGACGGTGCCCACAGGCCCGCGAGCGGAACGGACCGACGAGACCATGAAGATGCCACCGGGACTGCGCGTCGTCACCACCGGCGCCGCCGACGGAATCCGCCGACGGCTGCTGGTGCCCCCCGACGCCGCCCCGACCGCGCCCGCGGCCGACCCGGCGCCGTCCGCGGCGCCCGGCCGGCGCACCGCCCCGACCCGGCTGCCCGGGTTCTCCACCGGCCTGCGACTGGCGCTCGGCGCGCTCACCGGCTGGTTCCTCTTCAGCCAACTGCTGCGCCTGGAGGAGTTCCTGACCCTGCTGCTGCTCTCCGGCTTCCTCGCGGTGAGCCTGGAACCGGTCGTCGCCGCGCTGTGCCGGCGCCGGCTGCGGCGCGGCTGGGCGGTGGCCGCCGTGCTCGGGGTCTTCCTGCTCCTGGCCGCGGGCTTCCTGCTGCTGGTCGTCCCCCCGGTGGGCCAGGAGGCCGGCGTGCTGGCCCGGCGCATCCCGCTCTGGCTGGACCAGCTGCACGACCACCACTCGCTGCCGGGCCGGATCGAGGACCGCTTCCACCTCGCCGAACAGGCCAAGAACGCCCTCGGCGGCAACGGCGGCCCGGGCCTGATGGGCGGCGTGCTGGGCGCCGGACGCCTGCTGCTCGACACCGTCACCTCGGTCACCGTGGTCGTCACCGTGACCCTGTACCTGATGGCCGGGCTGCCCGACATCAAGGAGTTCTGCTACCGCTTCGTGAAGGGCAGCCGCCGCGACCGGGCCCGCGAGCTCACCGAGGAGATCCTCAGCCGCACCGGACGCTACATGCTCGGCAACCTGGTCACCTCCGCGATCGCCGGCCTCGCCACCGCGGTGTGGTGCGCCGCCGTCGGCGTGCCCTACGCCGCCGCGCTCGGCGTGTTCGTGGCCCTGATGGACCTGGTGCCGATCGTCGGCTCCACCATCGGCGGCATCGTCGTCAGCCTGGTCGCCCTCGCGGTCTCCTGGCCGGTGGCCCTGGCTACGGCCGGCTTCTACATCGGCTTCCGCCTCCTGGAGGACTACCTGATCATGCCGCGGACGATGAAGTTCGCCGTCGACGTCCACCCCTTCGTCACCATCGTGGCCGTCCTGGTCGGCGGCGCGCTGCTGGGCATCGTCGGCGCCCTGGTCGCCGTCCCGGCCGCGGTCGCCCTCGGCCTGCTGCTCGACGAGTTCGTCTTCCCCCACCTCGACCACCGCTGACCGGCCCGCCGCCGGACTCCGGGGCCTAGCCGCGGCCGGGGTGCCGGAAGGCGCTGCGGTAGGCGGCCGGGGTCATGCCGAGGTGGCGGCCCAGGTGCTGGCGGAGGGACTCGCCGGAGCCGAGGCCGCTGCGGTCGGCGACCTGGTCGACGGTGAGGTCGGTGGTCTCCAGGAGCTCGCGGGCGCGCAGCAGGCGCTGCTGGAGCAGCCACTGGAAGGGGGTCGTGCCGGTCTCGGCGGCGAAGCGGCGGGTCAGGGTCCGCACGCTGGTGCGGGCCCGGGCGGCGAGGTCGGCGAGGGAGATCGGCCGGTCGAGGTGCCGCAGGGCCCAGACGCGGGCGGCGTCGAGCGGGGAGTCGGTGCGGGCGGGCAGCGGGGTGCTGACGAACTGGGCCTGGCCGCCCCGGCGGACGGGGGTGACGACGGCGGCGCGGGCGGCCGCGTTGGCGACGGCCGCGCCGTGGTCGGCGGCGATCAGGTGGAGGCACAGGTCGAGGCCGGCGGCCGAGCCCGCGCCGGTGACGACCCGGCCGTCCTCGGCGAACAGCCGGTCGGCGTCCACCCGGACGGCGGGGAAGGCGCGCCGCAGCTCGTCGGCGAAGGCCCAGTGGGTGGTGGCGGTGCGGCCGTCGAGCAGTCCGGCCTGGGCCAGGACGAAGGCGCCGGTGCAGATCGAGGCGATCCGCTTGCCCGCGGCGGCGGCCTCCCGGAGGGCGTCCAGCGCGGCCGGGTCCGCGTCGTGGCGGCTGTCGGTGGAGGGGACGACGACGGTGTCGGCGGCGGTGACCGCCTCCAGGCCGTGCTGGACCACGACGTCCAGGCCGCCGTACCCGGGCAGCACCCCGGGCTCGGGCGTGCAGACCGTGACGGCGTAGCAGGGGCGGCCGTCCGCGACCGCGGCGTCGAACAGCACCGAGGGCATCGACAGGTCGAAGGGCTTGACGGGCGGGACGGCCAGGACGGCGACGCGGTGCATGGCTGGATCCTTGGACTCCGTGGCTATCGGGCCACTGACCCTACCCCCTTGCGACGGGGCAGAGTTGGCCGGGCGGAGGGCCCCCGCGACCACGTTCCCCAGCAGAGCAAGGAGGCACCACCATGACCGGAGCAGTCGTCATCGGAGCGGGCGCGACCGGGGCCGCCACCGCCCGGCGGTTGGCCGAACGCGGCGAGCAGGTCCGCCTGGTGACCCGCGGCGGCAGCGGGCCCGAGCACCCGGGCATCGAGCGGATCGCCCTGGACGCGGGCCGCACCGCGGAGTTGGCCGAGGTGCTGGCCGGGGCGGACACCGTCTTCAACGCCGCCATGACCGCGTACCACACCTGGCCGCAGACCCTGCCGCCGCTGTTCGACTCGATCCTGGCGGCGACCGAGCGGGCCGGGGCCGACTACGTGATGCTCGGCAACCTGTACGGCTACGGGCCGACCGCCGGGCCGGTGACCGAGCGGACCCCGCTGGAGGCCCGCACCCGCAAGGGCCGGGTGCGGGCCGAGCTGTGGCGCCGGGCCGAACGGGCGCACGCCGAGGGGCGGCTGCGGGTCACCGAGGTGCGGGCCGGGCAGTTCCTGGGCCCGGGCGCGGTCTCGCCGTTCGCGCTGCTGGTGGCGCCCCGGGTGCTGGACGGCGAACTCGCCCTGGTGCACGGCGACCCCGACGCGGCGCACTCCTTCTCGTACACCGAGGACGTCGCGGCGGCGCTGGTCGCGGTCGCCCGCGACGACCGGGCCTGGGGACGGGCCTGGCACGCCCCGGTGATCACCGGCACGGTGCGGGCGGCCGCGACCCAACTGGCCGAGCTGCACGGGGCGCCCGAACCGCGCCTGGAGCAGCTCACCGAACGGGAGTTGGCGCTGCTGGCGTTCGGCGACCCGCTGTGGCGGGAGTTCGCCGAGCTGGGCTACATGGCGGAGCGGCCGTTCGTGGTGGACGACGGCGACCTGCGCGAGGCGTTCGGGCTGGAGGCGTCGCCGCTGCGCACGGCGCTGGCGGGCTGATTCAGCGGTGGGCCCCGGCCGCCGGCGGTGCGGACCCGCCGCCCGCCCCCGCCGCCGTCAGTTCGGTCATCCGGGCCGCGTCGGCGGGGGTCGCCGGGGTGAACAGGACGACCAGCGCGGAGGGGTCGTCCACGGGGTGGAAGGAGCTGAGGGTGAGGCGGACGGGGGCGAGGCCGGGCGGAGTGGCCCGGACGGTGCGGGCGGTGAGTTCGGCGACGGAGTGGCAGCCCCACCAGTGGTTCAGCTCGGGGGCGTCGTGCTCCAGGAGGCGGTAGAGCTCCCCGGTGCGCGGGTCGGCGAGGGCGGGCCCGGCCTGGGCGCGGAAGTGCTGGAAGACGTTCATCGCCAGCGGCTCCCAGTCCGGCAGGACCTCGCGCGGCCGGTGGTCGACGGCCAGCAGCCACATCAGGTTGCGGCGGTCGGCCGGGACGTGCTCGGGCGAGCCCCACAGCGCCGTCCAGGCGGCGTTCCAGGCCAGCAGGTCGAAGTGCCGGTCGAGCAGGGCGGCGGGGCTGGCGGGCCAGGAGTCGAGGACGGGGCGGACAGCGGCGGCCAGGCGTCCGGCGGTGCTGCGGTCGGCGTCCGCGGGGACGGGCTCGTGGTAGCCGGCCAGCCGCATCGCGTGCCGCAGGCCCGCCGCATCCAGGCGCAGGGCGCGCGCCACCGCCTCCAGGACCTGCCGGGAGGCGGTGACGCGGCCCTGTTCGAGCCAGGTGTACCAGGCGAGGCCGACGCCGGACAGCGAGGCGACCTCCTCGCGGCGCAGCCCGGGCGTGCGCCGCCGGGCGGTGGCGGTGAGCCCGACGTCGGCGGGCTGGAGGAGTTCGCGGTGGGCGCGCAGGAACGCGCCGAGTTCCTGGCCGGTGGCGGAGGTGGACACGGTGCTCGCTCCTCGTCGCGGGTGGTGCTCGGCTGCGTCGGCCCGTTCGGCCGGGCGGCCGGGGCGGCCGGGCGGCCGGGGTGAACGGGCCGGTCCCAGGTTAGGACGGGAAGGGGCCGGTTCCGGATCCTGCAACGAACTCCTCATGTGACGTCAACTCCCGTGCCCGTCCTGGCCGGTGCCCGCTTTGCCCATGCCCGTACTCACGCCCGCACCCGCCGGAGCCTATGACCGCGGGTAACAGCACGAACGCCTGGCTGGCTGCCCCGCGCCCCGTCCGCGAACCTCGGTCCGAACGACCCCGACGGCGCCGACCGCGCCCCGCCGACGGCACCCGCCGTCCGAACCGGAGGACCACCGCGCCATGCCCACCCCCGCCGACCCGGCCGCCGCGCCCCCGGCCGCCGCGCCCCCGCCCGCCTGGGGCATCACCCTGCCGCTGCCCGGCCTGACCCTCGACCGGCACCGCTTCCTGGTCGAACGGCTCCCCGACCTCGGCTACGACGACGTGTGGAGCGCCGAGGGCGGCGGCACCGACGCCTTCACCCCACTGGCCGCCACCGCCGCCTGGGCCCCGCAGCTGCGGATCGCCACCGGCATCGTCCCGGTGCACACCCGCGGGCCCGCCGTGCTCGCCCAGACCGCCGCCACCCTCGCCCAACTCTCCACCGGAGGAGTCCTGCTGGGAATCGGCGCCTCGGTGCCCGCGCACGTCACCGACATCAACGGCATCCCGTTCGACGAACCCTTCAAGCGCACCCGCGACGTGCTGCGCTTCCTCACCGCCGCGCTGCGCGGCGAACACGTCGCCGGCGACTTCGACACCTTCTCCATCGCCGGCTACCGGCTGCCCCACCCGCCCGCCGACCCGGTCAAGGTGATCCTCGGCGCGCTGCGCCCCGGCATGCTCAGGCTCGGCTTCACCGAGGGCGACGGCGCCATCACCAACCTGCTGCGCGCCCAGGACCTCCCCAAGGTGCTGGACGCGGTCGGCCCGCAGCCGCCCGGCAAGGAACTCGTCGTCAAGGTATTCGTCTGCCCCACCCAGGACACCGCGTACGCGCACCGCGCCAGCCGCCCGTTCCTGGCCTGGATCCTCAACCGCGAGCCCTACCGCAAGTTCCACCAGTGGCTCGGCAACGGCGAGTTGCTCGCCGAGACGCACAAGCGCTGGGCCGACGGCGACCACGAGGGCGCCCAACGCGCCCTGCCCGACGAGGTGGTGGACGCGCTGTTCCTGCACGGCTCCCCCGAGGAGTGCCGCGAGCAGATCCTCCGCTACCGGCAGCCCGGCGTCACCGCCGTCCAACTGTACGTCTCGCCGCCGCCGGAGGCGCTCACCAGCCGCACCCGGCTGCTCGACCTCCTCGCCCGGCTCGGACCCGCCGCCGGGTGAACCGCCGGGGGCCTGCGGCGGGCGGGCCTATTCGAGGAGGCACAGCGCGGGCTCGTCCGCACGGACAAGGATCCGTGCCCGAACGGTCGACACCTTCTCGTGCGCCGGCGCGTGGATAGTCGCGGGCCGGCCACCCGGGCCGGCCCGGATAGGGGGAACGACATGCGACGGTGGACCACCGCGCTGGCTGCCGTGATGCTCGCCGCAGGGGCGGCGGTGACCGTGGTGCCGGCGGCCTCGGCCGTCACCGAGGACTGCTCGGTCGTGTGGGGCAGCCTCGACCGGCAGGACCGGACGGTTCCGTACCAGACGCAGGCGCTGACGAACGTCCGCACCGGCGCCCACGAGTGCTTCGACCGCCTGGTGATCGACGCCCCGGGCACCTCGCCGGAGAACCCGCTCTCGTACCAGGTGGGCTACATGGGCGGCAACGTCATCTACCAGGACGCCTCCGGCATCCCGTACCCGGTGGCCGGCGGCGACGTCCTGCAGATCATGGTCGGCGCCAACACCTACGAGTTCGACCCCTACCGGGTGGTCTACCCGGTCAGGGCGGGCGACCCGCTCCCGGGCGTCGACCTCACCGGCTACCGCACCTTCGTCGACGCCCGCATGATCGGCGGCTTCGAAGGACGGACCCAGTTCGGCCTCGGCGTCCGGGCCCGCCTGCCGTTCCAGGTCTTCCAGCTCGACGGCCGGCTCGTCATCGACGTCGCCCACACCTGGGGCACCACCAGCTGACCCCCGCGGCAGCCCGGAGCTCCGGCCCGACGGGACACCCCGCCCGACGGGACACCCCGTCCGACCGGAGCTCCGCCGCTCCCGGACCCGCCCGGCCCCGACCGCGAGCCCCCGACAGGTTCGGTTTCCCGTTCTGGCAACTGTGATCCCTTGCCCCTCCCGCTTCGGCGCCGGGAGCATCGAACGTGTGACGGCCGAGCAGGGAGGGGATCTGCGATGCAGCTGACAAGGCTCGTGGGCGAGTGCGAGAAGGGCACCTGTCCGACGGTCTACGGTGTGGACGGGACGGGGGACCTGATCGTGCAGGGATGCGTGGTGGAAGACCCGGAAGCGCTGGAGGCCATTCGGCTTCCGGACGGAGAGGCCGCCGTGCGCGTTCCCGCATCGTTGATTCGGAGGCTCGCCGATGCGCATCTCGGGTGAGGAATTCGAGAGCCTGTTCGCAGACTTCCAGCGAGAAGCTTTTCGGCTGGAGACGCTGGACGACTACACCGGGTCCTCGAACGCCGAAAGCATCCGGGCGTTCCTGGCCGGTGAGCCGCAGCCGGAGGACTACAACCAGGAATGGGCCGACGAGGTGCGGGCCAATGTGCGGGCGGGCAAGCGGATGTACCGGGTGCACGTCCTCTCGCGGCCGTTGACGCCGTATCTCCGGTTCGAGCTCGGCTGGGGCTACACCAAGAACGCCCGCTCCGGCGAGGAGTTCTTCATCCTCGACACCACGGACGGGCCGAACCCGCTGGAGGACGTTCCCGACTTCTGGGCCTTTGACGGGACCACGGTGGTCACCATGGAGTACGGGCCGGGCGGATCGTTCCTCGGGGCGGACGCACAGCCGAGCGCGGCCGAATACCTGGAGCACCGGGATGTGGCGCTCGCGCACGCCGTGCCGTTCGCCGAGTGGTGGGAGCGGTACGGCAGCGAGTGAACGGCGTCGATCTGGGGAGAGCGCTGCGGGAACTGCGGGAGGCCAGTGGGAAGGAGGCCAAAGCGGTGGCCCGCACTGCTCTCATGTCTCCGAGCAAACTGAGCAAGATCCTGAACGGCAAGGCGGCTCCGAGCGTCACGGACGTGGAGCGCATTCTGGCGGCCCTCGAAGTTCCGCCCGAGGTCTCGGCGCGGCTCGTGGAGGCCGCCCGTGCCGCGGCCACGGAGACGACGGCGTGGCGCGTCTACCGGCGGACGGGGTTGCACCGGCACCAGGAGGAGATCCGGGCCGTGGAGTCCCAGGCGGAGTCCGTCCGGGTCTTCCAGGCTTCGTGCGTGCCGGGGCTGCTCCAGTCTCCGGAGTACGTCCGGGCGATCCTGCGGAATTCCGAACTCTCCGACGAGGGTCTGGAGAAGATGGTCGGCGCGCGGCTGCGCCGACAGGAGGCCCTTTACGAGGAGCACCGGAGTTTCCGTTTCCTGGTCACGGAATCCGTCCTCCGGTGGCGGCTGGTCAGGCCCGCGATGATGGCGGTGCAACTGGACCGACTGGTGGCGGTGTCGCGGATGTCGAACGTGTCCGTCGGGGTAGTGCCGTTGGGCGCCCGGGTGCCGGAGCCGCCGACGTGCTCGTTCGTCCTCTTCGACGCCAGGGCGGCGGTCGTCGAGATTCCTCATGCGGAAGTGACGACGAGGGAGCCCCGGGACGTCGAACAGTACGTTCGGAAGTTTCGAGCATTCGAGCAGGTGGCTCTGGACGGCGACGCGATGAGAAGCCTGGTCCAGGGCATCCGGGACGAGTTCTTGCGGGAACGGGAAACCGGCTAGGAAGCCTTTCCGGCCGGCCATACCGTGGGATTCACCAGGTCCGCCGATCCAGGGAGGTCGTTCTCATGCTCACGTCCAACGCCGAGGGCGGGCACGGGGGGAACCCCGCGCCGATCCAGCCGCCGCCGCCTCCGGCCCCGCCGTCGCCGGACGGCAGTGCGCCGCCCGGGAACGGGGGGCACCGCAAGTGACCGAGGCCCTCCGGGGGGAGGGGGCGGGCCGTCCCGGCTTCGGGCTGGGGCGGGTCCTGCTCTCGACCGGGCACCTGGCCGCGGACTGGGCCGGGACGTTCGACGCCGTGCCGCGTGCGCTGTTCACGCCGCCGCGGGTCTGGTCGCATGACATGGCGACCGGCGGCAGCGTGCTGGTGGACCGGGAGGCGGACCCGGCGGCCTGGCGGGCGGCGACGGAGGCCGACGTGCCGTTGGTGACGCAGTGGGACGACGGCGCGCACGATGGGGGCGAGCCGGGTGCCGTGCCGACCAGCAGTCTCAGTATGCCGAGCGTCGTCGCGTCGATGCTCCGCGACCTCGACGTGCGGCCGGGCCTGCGGGTGCTCGACGTGGGGACGGGGTTCGGCTGGAACGCCGGGCTGCTGGCCCACCGGCTCGGTCCGGGGCGGGTGGTGAGCGTCGAGTGCGACCGGGAGGTGTCGGAGGCGGCGGCCGCGAACCTGGAACGTGCCGGGCTGGAGCCCGAGTTGCTGGTGGGGGACGGCCAACTCGGCTGTCCGGAGCGGGAGTCGTTCGACCGGGTCGTCGTGACGTACGGCGTTCGGGAGATCGCACCGGCGTGGCTCGCGCAGTCCCGGCCGGGCGGGGTCGTCCTCGCGCCGTGGGGGACGGACTTCAGCCCGCTGGACGCGGTGGTCAGGCTGGTGGTGCGGCCGGACGGAACGGCGGAGGGGCGGTTCACCGGGCTGGTGGAGTTCATGAAGTCGCGCGGCCAGCGCCTCGCGTTCCCCGAACACGCCTCGTACGTACCGGAGTTCCCCGGGAGCGCCGACACCCGGTACCGGACGGCGCTCGCGGCGGACGCCCTCGGCGGCCACTGGGCGGTGCAGCGGTTCCTCGTCGGGCTGGCGGTGCCGGAGGCGACGCACCTGGTGCACCGGCAGGGGGACGGGACCACGGTGGTGTGGTGCTACGGGCTGTCGGACCGGTCGTGGGCGGCGGCGGTGTGGCCGGCGGGGGAGCGGGCGGGCGTGGTGTACCAGGCCGGGCCGCGGCGGCTGTGGGAGTCGGTGGAGCGGGCGCTCGCTTGGTGGGAGGCGCGGGGGCGGCCGGAGGTGGACCGGTTCGGGCTGACGGTCGGGCGGGGCGGGGCGGTGCCGTGGCTGGACTCTCCGGGAAGCGCGATTCCGCAGTGCGGTTGACCGTTCGGGTGGGGCCGGGGTCTCCCGAGGGATGGGATCAGGGCGGCCCCTGAGGCGGATGGGACGTGTGGGGACTACTCTCCGGGCCCGCACGGCCGCGGGCGCCGTCCTCCCGGCCGGGCGACCGGCGACGCTCGTCGAACAGATGGCCGCCACCTCCCACTGACCCGCACCGGACGGGCGAATCGGCACCCCCGTACCCCGATCCCCTTACCGTGGGCCTGTCGTGCGGCGCCGGACGGCGCGGTGCGGTGCGGATGCGTGCAGGGAGTGCGATGCCCCGCAGGGGCGCTGGGGGTGCGGACGGTGGCTGGGGAAGCGGTGGAGCCGGAGGGCGCGGACCCGCGGACGGAGGCGGAGCTGCGGGCGGCGTGGGCCACGGCGGGGGAACTCGCCGCCGAACTGCACGCCCTGGTGGGCGAGCGGCCTTCGACGGTCTGGACCACGGGCAACGCGGTGCGGGTCTCGGTGCGGCTGCGCAAGCCGCATGGCACCCGGCTCGCGATGTCGGTGCTGGCGGTCCTGGCCCGGGCCGACCGGTACGGGCACCGGAAGGGGCAGGGCCGGGAGCAGCTGTGGCTGGAGATCGGGGGAGTGCCCACCGGGGACCACGAGTGGTGACCCGCCGTCCCTGGCCCGGGGCCGACCGTAGCCGCTCCCGGCACCCGCCCCCGCCGGGGTCAGGCCCGCCGGGGTCAGGTCAGGGTGCCCAGCTTGTCGGGGTTGGAGACCGCGTGGATGCCGGCGACCAGGTCGCCCTCCGGCGCCAGGTCCAGGACCAGCACCGCGAACGGGCGGCCGAAGGCGGTGAAGGCCACCGCGGGCGCGCCGTTGACGGTCCGCCAGGAGCTCTCCAGGCCGGGGCCGGTCCGCACCGCCAGCGCCGCCAGCAGCCGGGCCACCTTGGCGCGGCCGGTGAGCGGGCGCCGTCCGCCGGGGGCCCGGCCGCCGCCGTCGCCGACCAGGGTCACGTCCGGGGCGAGCAGCTCCAGCAGTGCGGCCAGGTCGCCGCCCAGCGCCGCCGCCAGGAAGCGCTCGGTGACCCGCCGCCGGACGCCCGGCTCCGCCTCGTAGCGGGGACGGCGGTCCCGGACGTGCTCGCGGGCCCGCTTCACCAACTGCCGCACCGCGGCCGGGCTGCGCCCCAGCAGTGCGGCGACCTCGGCTCCGCTGTACCCGAACACCTCGTGCAGCACGAACGCCGAGCGCTCCAGCGGCGACAGCGTCTCCAGCACCACCAGCAGCGCCAGCGACACCGCCTCGGCCCGCTCGGCCGCCAGCGCCGCGTCCCCCGCCCCGCCGTCCGCCCCGTCCGCCGGGCCCACCAGCGGCTCCGGCAGCCACGGGCCGACGTACGTCTCGCGCCGCCGGGCGGCCGCCGCCCGCTGGGCCAGCGCCCGGTTCACCGCGATCCGCACCAGGTACGCTTTCGGGTGCCCGATCTCCCCGGCCGCCGGGTCGGCGGCCCGTGCGGACCAGGCCAGCCAGGTGTCCTGGAGCACGTCCTCGGTGTCGGCGACGCTGCCGAGCAGGTTGTACACCAGCGAGAACAGCAGCTTCCGGTGCTCGGCGTACGCCCGGGCGGCCCCCGCGCTGTCCGCGACGCCCGCCGCGCCCGCCGTGCCTGCCCGTCCCGCCGGGTCCCCGCCCATCCCGCCCCCTCGCCGGCCGTTCCGCCGACCGTGCCGTGCCGTTCCGTCCGCAACCGTGCACCGAAACCCTGCCACCGAACGCGGCCGTCCGCGCACCGGTGTGACTCGGCTCACTCCCGTCCCCGGGTCGGGCGCCCCGTACCCGAACAGCCGTCCGCGCACCTCAAGTAGGCTGACCGCGGCCGGAAATGACGGTGCCACGACGATCCGGGGAGGACCCGGGCCGCCCCGGCGCCCGCCCAGGGGGCCGGCCGACGGGGACGGACACGAAGGACAGGCACAAGTGGACAGCGACAACCGCGCCGATGCCCGAATCGACCAGGACCGGACGGCGGACCGGCCGACCGGACCGGCCCCGACCCCGGCCCCGGCAGCGGCGCCGACCCCGGTCCAGGCCCCGGCCCCGCAGGCGGACGGACCGCGACCGGCGCTCTGGCACTACCGGCTGGACGACGGGCTCGACCCCGCCGGACGGATCCCCGTGCACGCCGTGCGGGGCAGCACCCCGCCCGGCGACGGCACCGACCCCGCACCCGGCGACGGCTACCGCCCCAACCCGCGCCACGGCCGCCCGCTGCCCGCCCCCGCCCCCGCGCCCGACG
>NZ_JBSGET010000090.1:0-33666 GCF_053603035.1 Kitasatospora sp. NPDC004272
GCGGCCCGGCCGCCGGGCCGCGGCGACCGGGAGGGCCGGGCGGGCGGGAGGGCCGGGCGGGCGGATCAGGCCCGGGGCGGGCGCTGGCAGGCGGGGCAGGAGTAGCTGGAGCGGTTCATCCAGGCGTCGCGGCGCATCGCGGTGCCGCAGCGGCGGCAGGGCTGCCCCTCGCGGCCGTAGGCGTCGAGGTCGCGGGAGAAGTAGCCGCTCTCGCCGTTGACGTTGACGTACATCGAGTCGAAGCTGGTGCCGCCGACGGCCAGCGCCGCCGTCATGACGTCCCGGGCGTGGCCGAGCAGTTCGAGCGCGGCGGGGCGGGTCAGGGTGGCGGTGGGGCGGTCGAAGTGCAGGCGGCTGCGCCAGAGCGCCTCGTCGGCGTAGATGTTGCCGACGCCGCTGACCAGGGTCTGGTCGAGCAGGGCGCGCTTGACGGTGGTGCGCTTGGCGCGCAGGGCGCGGGCGAAGGCGTCGTCGTCGAAGCGGGCGTCGAGCGGGTCGCGGGCGATGTGGGCGAGCGAGAGCGGGGTGGACTCGGGGTCGTCGGCCTCGGCCTCCTCGACGGCGAGGCCGCCGAAGGTGCGCTGGTCGACGAAGCGCAGTTCGGTGCCGCCGTCGGTGAACCTCAGCCGGGCCCGCAGGTGCACGGAGTCGGCCATCTCCGGTTCCTGGACGAGGAGTTGGCCGCTCATCCCGAGGTGGCCGATCAGCGAGAGGCCGTCGCCGAGCGGCACCCACAGGTACTTGCCGCGGCGCTGCGGTGCGCCGAGGGTGCGGCCGCGCAGCAGCGCGGTGAACTCGTCGGCGCCGCCCGCCTGGCGGCGGACGGCCCGCGGGTGCAGCACCTGGACGTCGCCGACGGTGCGTCCGGCGGCCCAGCGGGCCAGACCGCGGCGGACGACCTCGACCTCGGGCAGTTCGGGCACGGCGCGTCCGCGCTCAGACCGTCGCGGCGGATTCGCCGGCGGGCCGCACGGCCTGTTCGGCCTCGTGCTTGGCCTTGATGGAGCGCCAGGCGGACTCGGCGGCCTTCTGCTCGGCTTCCTTCTTCGAGCGTCCGCTGCCGGAGCCGTAGTCCTGGCCGGCCACCCGGGCGGCGGCGGTGAAGGTCTTCTCGTGGTCCGGGCCGGATTCGGCGACCACGTACTCGGGGACGCCCAGGCCGACGGAGGCGGTGAGCTCCTGGAGGCTGGTCTTCCAGTCGAGTCCGGCGCCGAGCTGCGCGGATTCCGCGATCAGCGGGTCGAACAGGCGGTGGACGAACTCGGTGGCCGCGTCCAGGCCCTGGTCGAGGTAGGTCGCGCCGATCACGGCCTCGACGGTGTCCGCGAGGATCGACGACTTGTCGCGGCCGCCGGTGCCCTCCTCGCCCTTGCCCAGGCGGATGAAGGCCCCGAGGTCCAGGCCGCGGCCGACCTCGGCGAGCGCGCGGGAGTTGACCACCGCGGCGCGGAGCTTGGCGAGCGTGCCCTCGGCGACCTCCGGGTGGAGGCGGTAGAGGGTGTCGGTCACCACGAGGCCCAGCACCGAGTCGCCGAGGAACTCCAGGCGCTCGTTGGTGGGCAGCCCGCCGTTCTCGTAGGCGTACGAGCGGTGGGTCAGGGCGCGTACCAGAAGGGCGCGCTCAAGTGAGTACCCGAGGCGCCCTTCCAGGACGTCGTATTCGGTCGAAGCCGGCCCGCCGCCCCTACCCCCGTTGGTCCCGGGGTCCGGCTTGCGGGGGGAACTGCCAGTGTCCGACATCGATCCGTGCACCCCGCCGATCAGACCGAGAGGACCTGGCGACGGTTGTACGTGCCGCAGGTCGGGCACGCGGTGTGCCCGAGCTTCGGCTCGTGGCAGCGGTCGCACGCGACGAGCGCGGGCACGACAGCCTTCCAGTTGGAACGGCGGTGACGCGTGTTGCTGCGCGACATCTTCCGCTTCGGAACAGCCACGGTAAATCTCCTGGTTCTACGGCGGGGCCCTCACGGGTACCGCTGTGTCTTATTCCTCGTCACCCTCGTCGCCGGGGGCGGCGGAGAGTCCCTGCAGAGCCGCCCACCGGGGGTCGGCGGCGTCGTGGTGGTGCGCCGGGTCGTCGCTCAGGCGGGCTCCGCACTCGGAGCACAGACCCAGGCAGTCGTCCTGGCACACCGGCTGCAGCGGCAGTGCGAGCACCACCGCGTCACGCAGCACCGGCTGGAGGTCGAACAGGTCGCCCTCCAGGCGGTAAGTCTCGTCCTCGGACTCCTCGTCGAAGTCGTCCCCCGCGATCGCGCGGTGACGCTCCTCGGACTCCGGGTAGTAGTAGAGCTCCTGGAAGTCGACCTCCAGGTCGTCCTCCACCGGCTCCAGGCAGCGGGAGCACTCGCCGGTGACGTGGGCCTCGGCGGTGCCGGTGACCAGCACGCCCTCGACCACCGACTCCATGCGGAGCTCCAGCGCGATCTCGCTCTTCTCGGGAACGCCGATCACGTCCGCGATGCCGAGCTCCGCCGGGGCCTCCAGGGTGCGGGTCACCTTGCGCAGCGATCCGGGGCGACGGCCGAGCTCGTGCGTGTCGAACACGAGGGGGTCGCGGTGGTCGAGGCGGTTCAAGGTTTCCTGACTTCCTGGGCGGCGGCGCGCATCCCTGCGCGGCGCGGAGTTTCGGTTTCTGCGGCGGCCCGGCGAGCGGGCACACGGCGAACCCGGCACGAACAGGCCGGAGTGGTCAGACTACCGGAGAGTCCGCGCCGAACCCAACTCGCCCCTCAGCGGCCGCCCAGCTCCCGCAGCCTGGTCATGTCGATCATGCTGGTGTCGAAGAAGCTGGTCTCGTCCAACCCGCCCTGCTGCTGGGGCAGCTGGGCCTGCTGCTGGGGCTGCTGCTGGTAGCCGTACGGGTCGACGGGCAGCGGGTTGCCCCACTGGTCGAAGCCCTGCGGCTGCTGGTACTGCGGCTGCTGGTAGTACGGGTCGACCGGCTGCTGGTGCCCGTAGGGCTGGCCGTACGGGTCGGTCTGCGGGGCCGCGGCCGGGTCGTAGCCGCCGCCGTACACCTCGGCGTACTGCGGGGTCTGCGGGGTCTGCGGCTGGGCGTACGGGTCCTCGCCGGGCTGCTGCCAGCCGGCCGCGGCCGGGGTCTGCTCGGGCCAGCTCTGCTGCTGCGGGACGTCGGCGTACCAGTTCTGCTGGTCGTCCTCGGCGCCGAAGCCGGCCGCCACCGCCTCGGCGCGGTCCTTGAGCTGCTGGGCCTCGTCGGCGGCGGCCAGGTAGGCGCCCAGCTCGTCGATCGGGGCCTTGCCGAGCAGCTTGTCGCGGCCCTTGCCGACCGCCTCCAGGGTGGCGGAGAGCACCGCCTCCAGGGTGGCCAGCTTCACGTCGACGTACTCGTCGGCCTCCGGGCTGGGGCTGATCCGGGGCCGGAACTCCTCGCCGTCGTCGGCGCCGTCCGCCTCCGGCTCGTACACCCCGGAGTCGCCGCGCAGCTTGTGCCGGCCGCGGCCGACCGCGCCGAGCGTCTTGGTCAGCACCACCTCGAAGTTGGCCAGCTTGGAGTCGACGTAGTCGTCGGCCTCGGCCCGCTTGGTGTGCTCCTCGGCCCGCGCCTCGGCGAGGATCCGGTCCGCCTCGGCCTGGGCCTGCCGGACCACCTCGGTGTCGGAGATCAGCGAGCCGCGCTCGTCGTGCGCGCCGCGGATGATCTGGTCGGCCTGGGCCTGGGCGTCGGCCACCATCTGCTGGTGGTCGGCCACCACCGACTGGGCCTGCGCGAGTTCGGCGGGCATCGCCTCGCGCAGGTCGCGGAGCAGTCCGGTCAACTCGGCACGGTTGACCACGCAGGACGACGACATCGGCATCGCCTTGGCCCTCTCGACCACGGCGATGATCTCGTCGAGTTTCTGCTGCACGTCCACGGGCGTCTTCAGTCTTTCCGTGTGCCGCCGAGGTGCGGCGGAGGCAGTGCCCGAAGACCGCTGGGTGCGGCCCCGGGGCCGGGAGTACAGACTGTACGGCCACTCACCCCGCCGCCCGCAACGCCCGGGTCAGTTGCGGCGTTCGGCGATCCGCTCGACCAGCCGCCGGTGCACCACGGGGGGCAGCAGGTGGGAGACGTCGCCGCCCAGCGAGGCCACTTCCTTGACCAGGCTGGAGGAGAGGAAGCTGTACGTCGGCGAGGTCGGCACGAAGAGCGTCTCCACGCCGGTCAGCCCGTGGTTCATCTGGGCCATCTGGAGCTCGTAGTCGAAGTCGCCGGCCGCCCGCAGGCCCTTGATGATCGCCGGGATGCCGCGCTCGCGGCAGAAGTCCACCAGCAGGCCGCTGTGCGACTCCACCTCGATGTTGCCCAGGTGCGCGGTGGTCTCCGCGATCAGGGCGATCCGCTCGTCGACGGAGAACATGCCCTGCTTGTTGCGGTTGATCAGCACCGCCACGTGCACCACGTCGTACAGCTTGGAGGCCCGCTCGATGATGTCGAGGTGTCCGTTGGTGATGGGGTCGAAGGACCCCGGACAGACGGCGCGGCGCATGCGTGTGCTCCCTTGTGGGGCGGGATGTTCTGCTACGAGTCTTGGTCAGCCCCGTCGGCGGCGCGACCGTACCAGAGCGTGCCCTCGCCGTACTTGCGCGAACGCAGCCCCTCGAAACCGTCCGGCCAACCGAACTCGCCGCCCCGGGTGCTGCGTTCCACGGTGACGAGAACGTGCTCGGACAGCCAGCCCCCCGAGCGGAGTGTGGCCAACATCTCGCGCAGCACGGCGTCCTCGACCGCGTACGGCGGGTCCAGGAACACCAGGTCGTACGGCTCGGCCGGGGGCGCCCCCGCGATCACCTTCTCGGCCTTCTCGGCCCGCACCTCGGCACCGGGCAGGCCCAGCGTCCGGACGTTCTCCCGGACGGTGCGGACCGCGCCCGCGTCGGCCTCCACCAGCAGGGCGTGCGCGGCCCCGCGGGAGAGCGCCTCCAGCCCGACCGCGCCGCTGCCCGCGAACAGGTCCAGCATCCGGGCGCCGGCGATCGGGCCGAACAGCGCCTCGACGGTGGAGAACATCGCCTCCCGCGCCTTGTCGGACGTCGGGCGGGTGTTCCGACCGGGCGGCGCGGCGAGCGGGCGGCCTCCGGCACGGCCGGCGATCACGCGAGGCATGGCGTTGGGTCCTTTGCGGGTGGGGGGTGCTGCGCGCCCGACCCTAGCCGACCGCGGCGGCGGCGACCGGGCGCGCGGCACCCCCCGTCAGGGCCTACTCGCTGGACGCGGCGCCGAGCAGCGTCGGCGAGGCGTAGCGCGACCAGGACAGGCAGCCGTCCGGCGGGCAGTACTCGGGGCGGCGCGGGTCGTGGCCGAGCTCGCGCAGCTTGGTGCGGACGGAGTCGGGCGTGCGGCCGTAGCGGGCGGCGATCCGGGCGATGGTGTCGCCGTCGTGGAAGCGGCGCACCAGCTCCTCCTCGTGCTGCGGCACCCAGGGGGAGCCGTGGCCGGGGTAGAGCTCGCGGAGCACGTCCCGGTCGGGGATCGGCTCGGAGACGTCGGCGACGATGGCCAGCGCGCGCAGGGCGCGGTTGAGCGCGATCCGCAGCGAGGCGACGTCCTCCACCGGGAGGCGGAGCTTGCCGGAGGCGACCGGGTTGGCGGGGTCCCCCTCGCGCCAGCCGGTCAGGGTGAGGGCGACTTCGCGGTCGTCCTCGCTGGCGACCTCGATCCGGAAGACCTTGTCGCCGAGCGGGAGCTCGTTGAGGTGACGGAATGCCATGCAATGACCCCCAATTCTCGTGCCGGGGACGCACCGTGGAGTGCGCCCCGAACAACTACATTCTCTCCCGGGGCACTGACAATCGGGGTGTCCGAACGACCCGCCTCAGCCCTTCTCCAGGTACTCCGCGCGGTCCTCGTCGAGCAGGCTCTCCAGCGCGGTGCGCAGCTCGGGGTGGGCCTCCAGCGCGGGGTCGGCGGCGACCAGCCGGGTGGCCTCGGCCCGGGCGGTGGCGATGACCTCCTCGTCCTCCAGCACCGAGAGCACCTTGAGCGAGGACTTCACGCCGGACTGGGCCTGGCCGAGCACGTCGCCCTCGCGGCGCTGTTCGAGGTCGATCCGGGAGAGCGCGAAGCCGTCCAGGGTGCCGGCCACCGCGTCCAGCCGGGCCCGGGCGGCGCTGGCCGCGGGCATGTCGCTGACCAGCAGGCAGAGCCCGGCGGCGGAGCCGCGGCCGACCCGGCCGCGCAGCTGGTGCAGCTGGGAGACGCCGAACCGGTCGGCGTCCATGATCACCATGACGGTGGAGTTCGGCACGTTGACGCCGACCTCGATCACGGTGGTGGCGACCAGCACGTCCACCTCGCCGGCGGCGAAGCGGCGCATCACGTCGTCCTTGGCCTCGGGGGCGAGCCGGCCGTGCAGGATCTCCACCCGCAGCCCGGCCAGCGGGCCCTTGGCGAGCTGCTCGGCGGTCTCCACCACGGCCAGCGGCGGCCGCCGCTCCTCGCCGTCGGCGCCACCGACCTCCTCGGGCTCCTCCTTGCGCTTCTTCTTCCCCTTCGCCGGCTCCTCCTCGTCCCCGATCCGCGGGCAGACCACGTACGCCTGGTGGCCCTTGCCGACCTCCTCGCGGACCCGCTCCCAGGCCCGGACGAGGAAGTTGGGCTTCTCCAGCGCCGGAACGACGTGGGTGGAGATCGGCGAGCGGCCGGACGGCAGCTGGTCCAGGACGGAGGTCTCCAGGTCGCCGAAGACGGTCATCGCGACGGTGCGCGGGATCGGCGTGGCGGTCATCACCAGCAGGTGCGGGGGCTGCTCGCCCTTGGCCCGCAGCGCGTCGCGCTGCTCGACGCCGAAGCGGTGCTGCTCGTCGACGACGACCAGGCCGAGGTCGGCGAACTGCACCCTGTCCTCGATCAGGGCGTGCGTGCCGATGGCGATGCCGGCCTTGCCGGAGGCCATGTCGAGCAGCGCGCCGCGGCGGGCGGCGGCGCCCATCGAGCCGGTGAGCAGGGCGACCCGGGTGCCGGTCTCGGAGCCGCCGATCATCCCGGCCTCGGCGAGGTCGCCCATCATCTCGGTGATCGAGCGGTGGTGCTGCTGGGCGAGCACCTCGGTGGGGGCGAGCAGCACGGCCTGCCCGCCGGTGTCGACCACGGCGAGCATGGCGCGCAGCGCGACCAGCGTCTTCCCGGAGCCGACCTCGCCCTGGAGCAGCCGGTGCATCGGGTGCTCGGTGGCCAGGTCGGCGAAGATCTCGGCGCAGACCTTGCGCTGGCCGTCGGTGAGGGTGAAGGGCAGCCGGGCGTCGAAGGCGTCCAGCACGCCGCCGGGAACGGGGCGGCGCGGGACGGCGGGCAGCGCGGAGTCGGCGGCCCGGCGCTGGGCGAGGGCGACCTGGAGGACGAACGCCTCGTCCCAGCGCAGCCGGTTCTGGGCGCGCTCCCGCTCCACCTGGTCGTGCGGGCGGTGGATCAGTTCCAGCGCCTCGGGCAGCGGGATCAGGCCGTGCTCGGCGCGCAGTTCGGCGGGCAGCGGTTCGCCGACGTCGGCCAGGTGCTTGGTGAGCGCCATCTCGACGCAGAGCGCGAGCTTCCAGCTGGGCATCTGGGCACTGGCCGGGTAGACCGGGATGAGCCGGCCGGCGAACTGCTTCGCCGCCGAGGAGCCCTCCTCGTCGTCGATCAACTGGTAGTCGGGCGAGGCGAGTTGGCGGGTGCGGTTGAACAGGCCGACCTTGCCCGCGAACAGGCCCTGCTGGCCGGGGCGGAGCTCCTTCTGCCGCCAGCCCTGGTTGAAGAACACCAGCGAGAGCCTGGAGCGGCCGTCGGTGACCACCACCTCCAGCCGGTCGCCCTTGCGGCCGCGGAACGGGATCAGGGTGACCTTCTCGATCCGGGCCAGCACGGTGACGTGCTCGTCCACCTCCAGCTCGTCCAGGCTGGTGAGCTGCCCGCGCTCGACGTACCGGCGCGGGTAGTGGTGCAGCAGGTCGCCGACCGTGCGCAGCTTGAGACCGTCGGCCAGCACCTTCGCGGTGCGGTCGCCGACCAGTTCCTTCAGCGGTTCATCGAGAGCGCCCATGGCGTCCCATTTCACACCACCGGAGTGACGCTCCGGCTCACTCCACCCCGATGAGCAGCGGCACGGCCTCCCGGCCGCCCCGGTAGGCGACGGTGTCCACCTCGGGGCGGGTGCGCCGGGCGTGCGCGATCAGCCGGTCGGCGAGGTCCGCGGGGGCCTCCTCGCCGAGCACCAGGGTGACCAGTTCGCCGCTGGCCGCGATCATCCGGTCGAGCACGGTGAGCGCGGTCTCGGTGAGGTCGGTGCCGATCACCGCGACGTCGCCGTCGATCAGGCCGAGCACGTCGCCGGCCTGGCAGACGCCCGCCATCGTCCAGGACTCGCCCTCGGCGACGGCCAGTTCGGCGTACCGGGTGGCGCCGGCGGCGGAAGTCATCGCCACCACGTCCTCGTCGAAGCGCCGCCCGGCGTCGTGCACGGCCAGCGCGGCCAGGCCCTGCACCGGGGAACGGGTGGGCAGCACGGCGATCCGCACGCCCTCCTCGCGCAGCTGGTCGGCGGCGGCGCCGGCGGCCGGGCGCAGTTCGGGGTCGTTGAGCAGCAGCACCACCTCGCGGGCCCCGCAGCGGTGCACGGCGGCGACCAGTTCGGCGCTGACAGGCGGACGGTCCGGGTCGGCCTCCAGCACCACCGATCCGGCCTGCCCGCACAGCTGCGCCAGCCCGCTGCCGGTGACCACGCTGAGCACCGCCCGCCCGTGCGAGACGGTCTCCTCCCGCTCGCCGGAGCGGGCCGCGGCCTCGGCGAAGTGGGTGATCCTGATCCGGTGCGGCCGCCCGGCCTCGACGCCCGCCTCGACGGCCGCGCCCGCGTCGTCCACGTGCACGTGGACGTTCCACAGGCCGTCCCCGCCGCCGATCACCAGCGAGTCGCCGAGCCGGCCGAGCCGTTCGCGCAGCACCGGCAGCTGTTCGTCCTCGGCCTCCAGCAGGTAGATCACCTCGAACGCGGGGTGGCCCGAGCCCGGCGCCCGCTCGTAGCTCTCGCAGCCGTCCAGCACCAGCGGGTCCAGTTCGCGGCGCAGCGCGACCGGCCCCATCGGCTGCTGCCCGGAGACGGCGTCCACCAGCGCGCCCAGCACCGCGACCAGGCCCCGGCCGCCCGCGTCCACCACGCCCGCCTCGGCCAGCACGGAGAGCTGGTCGGGGGTGAGCAGCAGCGCCTGCCGGGCCGCCCGGTACGCCTCCTGGGCCTGTCCGGTCAGTCCGTCCGCGCCGCCGGCCGCCTCCGCGGCGGCGGCGGCGACCGTCAGCAGGGTGCCCTCGACCGGCACCGCGACGGCCTGGTACGCCGAGCGGGCGCCGTGGTCGAGCGCGGCGGCCAGTTCGCCGCCGCCGGCCAGCACCTCGGCCATGCCGCGCAGCCACTGCGCCAGGATCACGCCGGAGTTCCCGCGGGCCCCGATCAGCGCGCCGCGGGCGGCGGCGGTCGCGGCGGCGGCCAGTCCGGGCTCCTCGGCGGCGGCGAACACCGCGTCCAGCGCCTCGGCGGCGGACTCCACCGTCAGGTAGAGGTTCGTCCCGGTGTCGCCGTCCGGAACCGGGTACACGTTCAGCGCGTCGATCTCCTCGCGGGCCTGGCCGAGGGCCGCCAGCGCGAGCCGGCACCAGGTGCGGACGGCCGGGGCGTCGAGGGTGTCCAGCACCAGGTCTCCTCCGGATGAACGCCACGGGAACACGACAGGACGCGGTGGCGAGGGGCGATGCTGGCAGGTTATCGGCCCCCGCGGGGGTGCCCGCCGCAGGCTCGTGCCCAGCTCGGGGCAACGATCACCCCCGCGATCGTGGTAGTTTCGTTGAGCGGGAGTCACCGTTGTATGCTCTCCCGGTTGCCTGGAGCACCCCGGGCTAGTGACAAGTACCTGATCTGAAGTCTTGGAGTGACTCCTGTGGCTGCCAACTGTGACGTCTGCGGCAAGGGCCCGGGCTTCGGCAACAGCATTTCCCACTCGCACCGCCGCACCCCCCGTCGTTGGAACCCCAACATCCAGACGGTGCGCGCTGTGATCGGGCGGACGCCGAAGCGGCTCAACGTCTGCACCTCGTGCATCAAGGCCGGTAAGGTCTCGCGCTGACGCGCAGACCGGTAACCCGGTCACCAGCTTTCCCCGAAAGCCGACCACGCCCCTCCGGGGGACCGTGGTCGGCTTTCGGCTTTCGGGAACGGCGGGTCGATGCTGCGCATGGGCCCCGTCAGGGGCTTGGGGAACGGCGGGTCGATGCTGCGTAGTGGCCCCGTCAGGGGCCCGGGGAACGGCGGGTCGATGCTGCTGGCGGCCGGAGCCCATCGAAGGTCCGTGCTGCTGCGTGTAGTAACAAGAACCAGAAGCAGACGCGCTGGGCGGCAGTGCACCGTCAGCAGCCACGGCCTCGCCGTTCCCCGAGCCCCTGGTCTGCCCCCTTCGCCCGCCTAGGAGTTCCGGGCCCGCCAGAAGTGGTCCACCGGCCCGATGCCGGAACCGAGCGCGAAGCCGTGCGCGATCGCGCCGGTGACGTACGCCTTGGCGTGGGCGACGGCTCGCGGCATCAGGTCCCCGAGGGCGAGCCGCGCGGCGATCGCGCTGGCGAGGGTGCAGCCGGTGCCGTGGGTGTGGCGGTTGTCGTGGCGGGGGGCGCGGTACCAGTGGGTCTCGCCGTCGGGGCCGAGCAGCAGGTCGGCGGCCTCGCCCTCCAGGTGGCCGCCCTTGATCAGGGCCCAGTCGGGGCCGAGGTCGCGCAGCGCCTTCGCGGCGTCGAGCATCTCGCTCTCGCCGGTGACGGTGCGCCCGGTGAGCTGGGTCACCTCGTGCAGGTTGGGGGTGGCGAGGGTGGCGACCGGCAGCAGCCGGGTCCGGAGGGTGTCGACGGCGTTCGCGGCGAGCAGCGCGTCGCCGTGCTTGGAGACGCCGACGGGGTCGACCACGACGGGGGCGGGGGCGTCGGCGAGCAGCGCGGAGACGGTCTCGACGAGTTCGACCGAGGCGAGCATGCCGGTCTTGACGGCCTGGACGCCGATGTCGTCGACGACGCTGCGGTACTGGGCGCGGACGGCTTCGGCGGGCAGTTCCCAGTAGCCCTGGACGCCGAGCGAGTTCTGCGCGGTGACGGCGGTGATGACGCTCATGCCGTGGACGCCGAGCGCGAGCATGGCCTTGAGGTCGGCCTGGATGCCCGCACCGCCGCCGCTGTCGGAGCCGGCGACGGTGAGGACTCGGGGCGGGGCGGCGGTTTCGGTGCTCATGCGCCCCAACCTACCGATCCGGCCCGGCGGGTCAGAGCACGGCCTCGGATTCGATCCAGCGGTCCTGCGGGACGGTCTTGAGCTGGACGACGGCGTCGGCGATCGGGGTGAGGTGGATCTCGGTGCCGCGCAGCGCGGTGAAGTGCCCGAACGCGCCCTTGTGGACGGCCTCGACGGCGTGCCAGCCGAAGCGGGTGGCGAGCACCCGGTCGAGCGCGGTGGGGGTGCCGCCGCGCTGGGTGTGGCCGAGGATGACCGGCCGGGCCTCCTTGCCGAGCAGGTTCTCCAGTTCGATGGCGAGCCGGGTGCCGATGCCGCCGAAGGTCTGGTGGCCGAACTGGTCGACCTGGCCGTGCTCGAAGCGCAGCGTGCCGGGCAGCGGCTGGGCACCCTCGGCGACGGCGATGATGGCGAACTTCTTGCCGCGCTGGAAGCGCTCCTCGATCATCCGGGCGACGGCCTCGATGTCGAAGGGCTTCTCCGGGATGAGGATGCCGTGGGCGCCGCCGGCCATGCCCGCGGTGAGGGTGATCCAGCCGGTGTGGCGGCCCATCAGCTCGACGACCATCACCCGCTGGTGGGACTCGGCGGTGGTCTTGAGCCGGTCGATGGCCTCGGTGGCGACGTGCACGGCGGTGTCGAAGCCGAAGGTGACGTCGGTGGCGTCGATGTCGTTGTCGATGGTCTTGGGGACGGCGACCACGGGCAGTCCGGCGTCGCTGAACAGCTTGGCGGCGGTGAGGGTGCCCTCGCCGCCGATCGCGATCAGCGCCTCGATGCCGAGCTTGGCGGCGAGTTCGCGGGAGTTCTCGACGGCCCAGCGGATCTTCTCGCGCTGCACCCGGGCGGAGCCGAGGACGGTGCCGCCGAGGGTGAGCAGGCCGGTGACGTCCTCGTGCGTGATGGGCCGGGCCCGCCCCTCGATCAGGCCGAGGAAGCCGTCCTCGATGCCGAGGATCTCGTCGCCGTGCACGTCGGTGCCGCGGTGCACGATCGAGCGGATGACCGCGTTGAGGCCGGGGCAGTCGCCGCCGCTGGTGAGAACGCCGATTCGCATGGTGGCTGTGCTCCTGCTCCTGGGGGTGCGCCCCCGCGTACGTAGGTGGACCGGACCGTCGACGCTGTCGGTCCGCCCGACAGGCGCAACACTACGCGCTCGGGGGCGCCCCGCCGGGGAAGGGCGGCTACTGCTCGGCGAAGTGGTCCCAGCCCGCGGTGCGGTCCCAGGGGGCGCCGTCGACGGTGACGGTGCCGCCGCGGCCGGGGCGGGCGGTGCGCACGACCTCGCCGATCACCCGCCAGCGGGCGGGCAGCGCGGTCGACTTGGGGAAGGTCGCGACGATGGCGTGGTCCTCCCCGCCGGAGAGCACCCACACCAGCGGGTCGACGCCGACGGCCTGCCCGATGTCGGCCATCTGCGCGGGGACGTCGAAGTCGGCGGCGCGCAGGTCGATGTCGACGTCGCTGGCCCGGGCGACGTGGCCGAGGTCGGCGACCAGGCCGTCGGAGACGTCGACCATGGCGGTGGCGCCGAGCTCGCTGGCGGCGGGGCCGGCGTGGTACGGCGGTTCGGGGCGGCGGTGGGCCTCGACGAAGGCGCGCGGGGAGCGGAAGCCGCGCTGCAGGACGGTCAGCCCGGCGGCGGACCAGCCGAGCCAGCCGGTCACCGCGACCACGTCCCCGACCTGCGCGCCGGAACGCACCACCGGGCGCCGGCCCTGCAGGTCGCCGAGCGCGGTGATGGCCAGCGTGATGGTGTCGCCGCGCACCACGTCGCCGCCGACCACGGTGGCGCCGGCCACCTGGCACTCGTCGCGCAGCCCGTCCATCAGCTCGGTGGCCCAGGTGGTGGGCAGGTCGGCGGGGGTGACCAGGCCGAGCAGCAGGGCGGTCGGGACGGCGCCCATCGCGGCGATGTCGGCGAGGTTCTGCGCCGCGCACTTGCGGCCGACGTCGTACGCGGTGGACCAGTCGCGGCGGAAGTGCCGGCCCTCGATCAGCACGTCGGTGGTGGCCACCACCCGGCCGTCGGGCGCCTTGACCACGGCCGCGTCGTCGCCGGGCCCGAGCTCCACCGCCGGGGTCATCGGCAGCCGTGCGGTCAGCTCCCGGATGAGCCCGAACTCGCCGAGTTCGCCCACGGTCCCCTGCATCAGCCCGTCCTCCGCGTTCCCCGTGTTTGTCCGATTAGGTGTGCGCCCCGTGCCGCGGGGCCCCCGCCCCCGCGCCCGCAGCGTACGCCTTCCGGGCCTTCCGGGGTCTCCCCCGTCCGTGTGGTCGCGCGGTAGCGTGGTGATCAGACTGCCGGTCGCAACTCCCCCACCCAGCCGCCTGGAGGTCCACCGTGGTGCAGGCGTACATCCTGATCCAGACCGAGGTGGGCAAAGCCACCTCGGTGGCCGAGTCCGTCGCCAAGATCGCCGGGGTGATCACCGCCGAGGACGTGACGGGTCCGTACGACGTGATCGTCCGGGCCGAGGCGGAGTCGATCGACGAACTGGGCCGCCTGGTGGTGGCCAACGTCCAACAGGTGGAGGGCATCACCCGCACCCTGACCTGTCCGGTGGTGCGGCTGTAAGACGGCCTACCATCGTGCGGTGGCCTACCGCGACCTGTTGAACCGCCTGCCCGCCCCGGTGCGCTGGCTGGCGCCGCCCGCCGCGCTGCTGGCCGTCACGGCGGGGCTGGTCGCCGCCTGGAGCGGCGAGCCGGACGTCACCCCGCCGGTGCCGGACGCCGGGGCCGCCCGGTACTGCGCGGCGCTGGACGCCGCGCTGCCCGCCGACGTCCTGGGGCACGCCCGCAAGGACCCGTCCCCGGCCTCCCCGTACACCGCCGCCTGGGCGTCCTCCCCGCGCACCGTGCTGACCTGCGGCGGGGACCGGCCGGACTTCCTGAACGACGGCACCCGCAAGGGCCCGTGCGTCAACGAGGTCAGCTGGGGGATGACCGAGGACGGCGGGGGCGGCTACCGGTTCGCCACCGGGCTGCGCGCGGCGTACGTGGTGGTGGAGGTCCCCGAGGGGGCGTACGGCAACTACGCGGACCCGCTGGCGTACCTCGCCGACGCCGTCCGGTCGACCGTCCCGACCATCGACGGGAAGGCCGACTCGGACTGCCTGGACGGGTCCTGACCGGGCCCGGCCGGGCCTAGCGCAGGCCGGTGGAGCGGCGCAGCGCGGCGGCCAGCAGGCGGTCGATCAGTTCGGCGTAGGGCACGCCGGTGGCCTCCCACATCTTGGGGTAGGCCGAGATGGGGGTGAAGCCGGGCATGGTGTTGATCTCGTTGACCATCCACCGGCCGTCGGCCAGCAGGAAGAAGTCGACCCGGGCCAGGCCCTCGCAGCCGAGGCCCTCGAACACCTCGACGGCCTGCCGGCGGATCCCGGCCCGCTCCTCGTCGGTGAGCTCGGCGGGGATCCGGACCTCGGAGGAGTCGATGTACTTGGCCTCGAAGTCGTAGAACTCGAAGTCCCCGTCGACCAGCACCTCGGCGGGCACCGAGGCGCGCGGGCCGTCCTCGAACTCCAGCACGCCGCACTCGACCTCGCGGCCCTCGACGCCCTTCTCCACGATGACCTTGGGGTCGTGGCGGCGGGCCTCCTCGACCGCGGCGTCCAGGTCGGCGAGGTCCTTGACCTTGGTGATGCCGATCGAGGAGCCGGCCCGGCAGGGCTTGACGAACAGCGGCAGGCCGAGCGCGGCGATCCGCTCGCGGGCGGCGGTGCGGCCGGCCTCGGACTCCCACTCGCGCGGCTTGAGCACCGTGTACTCGCCCGCGTACAGGCCGAGCGACTCGATGATCCGCTTGGTGAACTCCTTGTCCATGCCGACCGCGGAGGCCAGCACGCCGGAGCCGACGTACGGGACGCCGGAGAGCTCCAGCAGGCCCTGCAGGGTGCCGTCCTCGCCCCACGGTCCGTGCAGCAGCGGGAGCACCACGTCGACCTCGCCGAGGACCTTCGGCGCGGCACCGGGCTCGCTCCACACCACGTTCCGGTCGCCGGGGGCGAGCGGCAGCGCCACCTGGCCCTCGGTGGACTCGGCGACCTGGTCGACGTCCGGCATCCGGCCGTCGGTGATGGCCATCCGGGCGGGTTCGTCGCCGACCAGGGCCCAGCGGCCCTCGTGGGTGATGCCGATCGGCAGCACCTCGTACTTGCTGCGGTCGATCGAGCGCAGCACGCTGGCGGCGGTGACCACGGACACGCCGTGCTCGGAGCTGCGGCCGCCGAAGACGATCGCGACGCGCGGCTTGGCCGCCTGGTTCGGGGTGGTCTGTTCGATGCTCATATCGGCGTTGAGACTACCGTCCGATTCCGGTCAGCGGCGCTCAGGCTTGGCCGAACGGGACATCAGTCCCTTCAGCACCTCCTGGGTCGGCCGCCCCTTGTGCACCACGTCCACCACGGCCTCCACGATCGGCATGTCGACGCCGTTGCGCCGGGCCAGGTCGAGCACCGATTCGCAGGACTTCACGCCCTCCGCGGTCTGGCTGGTGGCGGCGATGGTCTCGGCCAGCGTCATGCCGCGGCCCAGGTTGGTGCCGAAGGTGTTGTTCCGGGACAGCGGCGAGGAGCAGGTCGCCACCAGGTCGCCCATCCCGGCCAGCCCGGCGAAGGTGTGCGGGTCCGCGCCGAGCGTCAGGCCCAGCCGGGTGGTCTCGGCCAGCCCGCGGGTGATCAGCGTCGCCTTGGTGTTGTCGCCCAGGCCCATGCCGTTGGCCATGCCGACCGCCAGGCCGATCACGTTCTTCACCGCGCCGCCCAGCTCGCAGCCCACCACGTCGGTGTTGGTGTACGGGCGGAAGTACGGGGTGTGGCAGGCCCGCTGGAAGCGCTTGGCGACCTCCTCGTCGGTGCAGGCCACCACCGTCGCGGCGGGCTGCCGGTTGGCGATCTCGCCGGCCAGGTTCGGCCCCGACACCACCACGACCCGCTCCGGGCCGACCCCGGCGACCTCGGCGATCACCTCGCTCATCCGCTTCACGGTGCCCAGCTCGACGCCCTTCATCAGGCTCACCAGGGCGGTCTGCGGCTCGATCAGCGGCGCCCAGAGCGCGAGGTTGTCGCGCAGCGTCTGGGACGGCACCGAGAGCACCGCGAAGTCCGCCCCGGCCAGCGCCTCGGCGGCGTCGGTGGTGGCCCGGATGGCCGCGGGCAGCTCCAGCTCCGGCAGGTAGTCCCGGTTCACGTGCTCCCGGTCGATCGCCTCGACCAGCTCCCGGCGGCGGCCCCACAGGGTCACCTCGCAGCCCGCGTCGGCCAGGATCATCGCGAAGACGGTGCCCCAGGAGCCCGTCCCCATCACCGCGCAGCGGGTCACCGGCCGCCCTCCTCGGCGGCGCGCCCGCCCTTGGCCCGGGCCGCCGCGGCCCGGTCCCTGGCGGCCTTGCGCATGTCGTAGCGCTCCTCGGGGGCCTGCTCGCCGCGGATCTCCTCCAGCACGGCGGTGATCGCCGCCATGATGTCGTCGGTGGCGTCCTTGAGCACCTGGGCGGTGATCTCCCGGCCCTGGTACCGGCTCAGGTCGACCGCGGGGCCCGCCGCGACGATCACCCGGTGCCGGGGGAACAGCCGGTACTTGCCCTTGCCCTTGCCGTACGGCGGGATGATCTCGTGCGCGCCCCAGTGCGCCACCGGGATCACCGGCGCGCCCGTCATCAGCGCGACCCGGGCCGCGCCGCTCTTGCCGGTCATCGGCCACAGGCCCGGGTCCCGGGTGAGGGTGCCCTCCGGGTAGAACTGCACGCACTGGCCGCCGTTGACCGCGTCGATCGCGGCCCGGAACGCCTCGGCGGCGTCGGTGGACTCCCGGAACACCGGGATCTGGCCGGTCTTGCGCAGCATGAAGCCGATGAACGGCACCGAGAACAGCGAGGACTTCGCGAGGATCCGCGGCGGGCGGCCCGAGTTGTACTGCCAGTGCGCGTAGAACACCGGGTCGATCACCGAGTTGTGGTTCACCGCGGCGATGAACCCGGTCTTCTCGGGCAGGTGCTCCCAGCCGCGCCAGTCCGCCTTTGCCAGGGCGTTGGTCACCGGCTTCACGAGCACCGCCGCGAAGCGGTACCAGATCCCGTAGTCGGCGTTTCCGAACCTGGCGTTAGAGCGGCGGGCCACCCCTGCTCCTCCTCATTCGTGCGGCGCCCCGTAACTGCGCCGCGGTCTCTCTTCGCCGGGGCCGACCAGCGGCTCCGGGGCGCCGACCAGTCTCGCCCGGGAGCCGAGCCTGTGTCGAGCAGCCACCACCGCCACCGGTCGACCCGTCCCCGCCCGCCGCCCCGGGCGCCGGGACACGCTGGCCAGGGCTCCCCGGCCGACGCCACAATGGCGCCGATGACAGAGGACACCGTACGCCCCGCCGCCGCCGGGTCGACCGCCCCGGTAGGGCCGCGGGCCGAGGGGGCCGGAACGCGACCCGGCTGGTCGGTGGTCGTCCCGGTCAAGCCGCTCGCCGCGGCGAAGAGCCGACTGGCCGCGCTCGGCGCGCTCCGGCCCAGGCTGGCGCTCGCGTTCGCGCTCGACACCGTCGCCGCCGCGCTGGCCTGCCCCGCGGTCGGACGCGTCCTGGTGGTCACCCGGGACCCGCGCGCCGCCGGAGCGCTGCGCGCGCTGGGGGCCGAGGTGCTGGACGACGAGCCCGGCGGCCTCAACCCGGCGCTCGCGCACGGCGCCGCGACCGCCCACCGCCGCTTCCCCCGCTCCCCCGTCACCACCCTCTCCGCGGACCTGCCGGCCCTGCGGCCGACCGAACTCGCCCGGGTGCTGGCCGCGGTGCCCGCCCGGGGCCGGGCCTTCCTCGCCGACGCCCCCGGCACCGGCACCGTGCTGCTGGCCGGGCCGCCGCGCGAACCGCTGCGCCCCGCGTTCGGGCCGGGCTCCCGGGACGCCCACCTGGCCGGCGGCGCCGCCGAGCTCCGGCTGGCCGACGCCCCCTCCGTCCGCCGGGACGTCGACACCCCGGCGGACCTGGCCGCCGCCCACCTGCTGGGCCTCGGCCCGGCCACCGCCGCCCTGCTCCGAAGCCCTATGCTGGCTCCCATGCAGGCCACCGCGTTCAGCTTCGACCCCACGACCCGCTCCGGCTCGGTCCTGCTCGACGACGGCACCCCCGTCCCCTTCGACGCACCGGCCTTCGACGCCGGCGGCCTGCGGCTGCTGCGCGCGGGCCAGCGCGTCCGGATCCGCACCGCCGGCGAGGGCGCCGAGCGCCGGGTGGTCTTCCTCACCCTGCAGACCTTCCCGGACCCGGAAGCCGACTGATCCGGCAGCCGCCTGATCCGGCAGCCGACCACCCCTGAAGCCGACCGCTCCGGCAGCCGGCTGACCCGCTCTCGGCTGACCCGCCCTCAGGCGCTCCGCCGGTAGCGGGGCACCGGGCCGCCGCCGGCCCCCGAGCCGTCCAGCCGCAGCGCGGCGACCTCCGGGGAGTCGACCAACTTCAGTGGGGCCACGGCCAGTTGGGCCAGCCCGCCGCCGCCCGGGACGACACTGATCAGCCGGGTGCGCCCGAGCAGCGCGAAGCCGAGCTGGAGCCGGCCGTCCCGCGCCAGGAACGCCTCGGTGCGCTCGACCGCGCCCGGGCCGAAGAAGTAGCGGTACGCCTCGAACTGCGTCCAGCCCAGCGGGAGGGCGTTCAGCGTCCACCAGAGCGAGCCGAGGGCGGGGGCCAGCGAGGGGAACGAGGTCGGTTCGGTGATCTCCCCGATGGCCACGGTGTAACCGGGCGGCGTGTTCTTCACGACGACTCCTGGGGTGGGTCGAATTCGGCCCAGACGGTGTGGGTGCGCGCGCGGTAGCGGTGCCCGTAGCGGTCGGCCCGGCCGAGGAGGTCGAGGACCCTCCGGTGGTCGTGGGTCTCCGGCTCCCCCGGCAGCTCCGCCTCCACTCGGTAACCACCGCCGGGCAGCTGGATGATCCTGGCTTCGGCTCCGGTGGCCGCCGCGAGCCCGGACGCAAGGTCGAACACGCTCGTGCTCCGCACGCGCCGCACCTCTCCCCGAAGTTGGCCTGTCACGCAGGGTGAATCTAAAGCATTAGATTGCACCTGATGCATTAGATTGTCAAGCTGAACCACCCGGCCCGCCGCCGACCGCGGCGGGCCCCCGTCCTCCACCGGGAGAAGCCAGATGCCCAAGCAGGACCCGCCGTACCTCCGCATCGCGGACCACCTGCGCCGCCGGGTGCTGGGCGGGGAGTGGAAGCTCGGCGAGCGGCTGCCGTCCCGGGCCAAGATGGCCAAGAGCTACGAGGTGGGGACGAACGTGATCCAGCGGGCCCAGGAAGTCCTCATCTCCGAGGGCCTGTTGGAGGGCAAGACCGGCTCGGGCACCTACCTGCGGCCGCCGGTGCCGCGCCTGCCGATGGTGCGCTCGCGCGCGGTGGCGGACTTCCCCTCCGCGCCGGCGCCCGGCGGCGAGTGGGAGTCGGAGTCCTCGGCCCTCGTCCCGGCCACCGAGGAGGTCGCGCAGCGGCTGCGGATCGAGCCCGGCGAACTGGTGGTGCACACCCTCTACGAGTTCCTGCTGGAGCGGAGGATCGTCCAACTCGCCGACTCCTGGGAGCCGATGGCGCTCACCGACCGCACCTCCGTGACGCTGCCCAGCTACGGCCCGTTCCACGGGCGGACGGTGGTGAACCGGATGGCCTCGCTCGGGATCCGGGTGGTGCGCGCGGTGGAACGGCCGCGCCCGGCGCGGCCCACGGCGGAGCAGGCCGCGCTGCTCGGAATCGGCCCGAACGACCTGGTGACGGTGGTCGAGCGGACCTATCTGGACGACTCCGGGCAGCCGGTGGAGACCGCGGATCTCGTCATTCCGGATTCCCGCTGGGAGATCCGCTACGAGCTGTCACTGGAAGAACCGGAGTAATTCCCCCCGCCCCCGCGATTTCCCCCGCGGCCGGCGCGAACGGACAGCGCGACCGGACAGGGCGACCGGACAGCGCGACCGACCGGCACGAGCGGTCGGCGCGAACGGACAGGGCGGCCGACCGGCACGAGCGGCCGGCGGGGGCGGCGGCCCGGCCGGAAAAGCGGACGCGCCGGACCGGACCCGGGGGACCTCCGGGCCGGACCGGCGCGGCCGACGCCCAGGACACCGGACGGGCCGGTGCCGGGGGCGGGCGACTACTTGGCGGTGGACTTGCGCGCGGTGGTCTTCCGCGTGGCGGTCTTCTTCGCCGGAGCGGTCTTCTTGGCGGTGGCGGTGGTCTTCTTGGCGGCGGCCGCGGTGGTGGTCTTCTTGGCCGCGGTGGTCGCCTTCTTGGTGGCCGCCGCGCTGGTCTTCTTGGCCACCGCGGTCTTGGCGGTGGTGGCCTTCTTGACCGCGGTCTTGGCCGGGGCCGCCTTCTTGGCCGCCGTGGTGGCGGTCTTCTTGGCGGCGGTCTTCTTGGTCGCGGCGGTGCCCGCGGCGGCGGCGCGCTTGGTCGCGGCGCGCTTGGCGGCCGGGGTGGCGGCCACGCCGGACTTGCCCGGGGTGAGCGAGCCCTTGGGCGCCTTCTTGACCGACGGGCCCTCCTTCGGCAGCTTCTTGCTGCCGGAGACGAGGTCCTTGAAGCCCTGGCCGGGACGGAACCGCGGCACCGCGGTCTTCTTGACCTTGACCCGTTCGCCGGTCTGCGGGTTGCGGGCGAAGCGCGCCGAGCGCTCCACCTTCTCGAAGGTGCCGAAACCGGTGACCGAGACGCGGTCACCCGCCACGACGGCACGCACCATGGTGTCGAGCACTGCGTCGACGGCCTCTGCGGCAGCCTTGCGACCGCCCAGCTGCTCGGCCACCGCTTCGACAAGCTGAGCCTTGTTCACGTCTTCCCCTTCGGAAACGGGCGCCGGATGATTCCATCCGTTCTTTTCGCACGTTAGGTATGTATCTGCGGACTTTCAATTACCAAACGCGTGAATCACCCTAGTGTCGCAATGGATTTGCGCATGGAGGTGCTCACCGGGGAGGCATCCGCCCCTCGTCGAGGTCCTGCACAAAGCGACTCAACCGCCGTGCCGCCTCCGGGAGATCGCGCTTCGCGGTCTCGGTGACGATCAGCAGTTGTCGGGTGAGAGCGGTCTTTGCGTCCGTCGACACGTTCAGCGCGTGAACGCGGGCGTGGGCTTGCTTCAACCGCTCGGCCACCAGTGCGTAGAGCAGGGTGACTTCCGAGTCGGCAGCACCGTCCCGGCCGTCCGCGGACGCCGGTTCGCCGTCCTGGTACGGGGGTTCGGGACTGTGGTGCATGCAACGATTGTGCCATCTGTGCGGAGTTGCGCTACACCAGGGTCTATTCCCGGCTGACGAACTCCCCTGCGAACAACGAAGACCCGCCCCGGAGGGGGGCGGGTCTTGTTGTCGGTCCGTCAGAAAGCGGTGTCTCAGGCGACCGGCTGGGTGCGCGGCTTGTAGGAGGGCCGCTTCGCCTCGAACGCGGCGACGTCGGCCTCGTTCTGCAGGGTGATGCTGATGTCGTCCAGGCCGTTCAGCAGCCGCCAGCGCACGTTGTCGTCCAGTTCGAACGGCGCGGTGACGCCCTCGGCCCGGACCTCGCGGGCCTCCAGGTCGACGGTGATCTCGGCGGTCGGGTCGGCCTCGGTCAGCGCCCAGAGCGCCTCCACGGTCTCCTGCGGCAGGACCACCGTGAGCAGGCCGTTCTTCAGCGAGTTCCCGCGGAAGATGTCGGCGAACCGGGAGGAGATGACGGCCTGGAAGCCGTAGTTCTGCAGTGCCCAGACGGCGTGCTCGCGGGACGAGCCGGTGCCGAACTCGGGGCCGGCGACCAGGACGCTGGCGCCCTGGCGCTCGGGCCGGTTCAGGACGAAGGACTCGTCCTTGCGCCACGCCTCGAACAGGCCGTCCTCGAAGCCGGAGCGGGTGACCTTCTTCAGCCAGTGCGCCGGGATGATCTGGTCGGTGTCGACGTTCGAACGGCGCAGCGGGACGGCGCGGCCGGTGTGGGTGGTGAACTTCTCCATGGCGTCAGACCTCCACGGCCACGTTGTCGGTCAGGTCGGACGGTGCGGCCAGCCGGCCCACCAGCGCGGTGGCGGCGGCCACCTGGGGGGAGACCAGGTGGGTGCGGCCGCCCTTGCCCTGACGGCCCTCGAAGTTGCGGTTCGAGGTGGAGGCGCAGCGCTCGCCCGGGGCCAGCTGGTCCGGGTTCATGCCCAGGCACATCGAGCAGCCGGCGTGCCGCCACTCGGCGCCCGCGGCGGTGAAGACCTTGTCCAGGCCCTCCTCGACGGCCTGCAGGGCGACCCGGACGGAGCCGGGGACGACCAGCATCCGCACGCCCTCGGCGATCTTCCGGCCCTCGACGATGGCCGCGGCGGCCCGCAGGTCCTCGATCCGGCCGTTGGTGCAGGAGCCGACGAAGACGGCGTCGACCTTGACCTCGCGCAGCGGGGTGCCGGCCTCCAGGCCCATGTACTTCAGGGCGTTCTCGGCGGCGATCCGCTCCTGCGGGTCCTCGAAGTCCTGCGGGTTCGGGACGTTCGCGCCCAGCGGCGCGCCCTGGCCCGGGTTGGTGCCCCAGGTGACGAACGGGGTCAGCTCGGCGGCGTCGATGAACACCTCGGCGTCGAAGACCGCGTCCTCGTCGGTGGCCAGGGTCTCCCAGTAGGCGACCGCGGCGTCCCAGTCCTCGCCCTGCGGGGCGTGCGGGCGGCCCTGCAGGTAGTCGAAGGTGGTGCGGTCTGGGGCGATCATGCCGGCCCGGGCGCCCGCCTCGATGGACATGTTGCAGATCGTCATCCGGGCCTCCATGGAGAGGCTGCGGATCGCCGAGCCGCGGTACTCCAGGACGTAGCCCTGGCCGCCGCCGGTGCCGATCTTGGTGATCACGGCCAGGATCAGGTCCTTGGCGGTGACGCCCTCGGGCAGTTCGCCCTCGACGGTGATCGCCATGGTCTTGAACGGGGCCAGCGGCAGCGTCTGGGTGGCCAGCACGTGCTCGACCTGGCTGGTGCCGATGCCGAAGGCCAGCGCGCCGAAGGCGCCGTGGGTGGAGGTGTGCGAGTCGCCGCAGACCACCGTCATGCCCGGCTGGGTCAGGCCCAGCTGCGGGCCGACCACGTGCACCACGCCCTGCTCGACGTCGCCCAGCGAGTGGATGCGCACGCCGAACTCGGCGGCGTTCTTGCGCAGCGTCTCCAGCTGGACCCGGGAGACCGGGTCGGCGATCGGCTTGTCGATGTCGAGGGTGGGGGTGTTGTGGTCCTCGGTGGCGATCGTCAGATCGGTCCGGCGGACCGGACGCCCGGCCAGCCGGAGGCCGTCGAACGCCTGCGGGCTGGTCACCTCGTGCAGCAGGTGCAGGTCGATGTAGAGCAGGTCGGGCTCGCCCTCGGCGCGCCGGACGACGTGGTCGTCCCAGACCTTCTCTGCGAGTGTCCGTCCCATCGGATTCCCTCCAGCCGGCCGCTCTGCCGGCCTTCTCGTGATCGTCGAGGTCTTGTCCCGTGCCGCCCTGTGAGGCTCGCTTGGAGTCGCGACCTGCACGCCGGACCGTCCAGGATGCGGACACCGTGGTGGGGTGCCGTCCTGGCTGTCTCCCGGGCTGCTGACTCCAAGAGTGGCGCTTTTCTCGGAAGATTGAACTTGCGTCTCGCTGATTGAGACTGCAGTATCGAGACATGGACAACACTAGCGGCGTCGGCGTTCTCGACAAGGCCGCTCTGGTGCTCAGCGCACTGGAGTCGGGCCCCGCCACGTTGGCGGGGCTGGTCGCCGCCACCGGTCTGGCGCGGCCCACCGCCCACCGACTCGCCGTCGCACTCGAACACCACCGCCTGGTCACCCGGGACATGCAGGGCCGCTTCATCCTCGGCCCCCGGCTGGCCGAGCTCTCCTCCGCCGCCGGCGAGGACCGGCTGCTGGCCGCCGCGGGCCCGGTGCTGACCCACCTGCGGGACGTGACCGGCGAGAGCGCCCAGCTCTACCGCCGGCAGGGCGAGATGCGGATCTGCGTGGCCGCCGCCGAGCGCCTCTCCGGTCTGCGCGACACCGTGCCGGTCGGCTCCACGCTGCCGATGAAGGCCGGCTCCGCCGCCCAGGTGCTGCTCGCCTGGGAGGAGCCCGAGCGCCTGCACCGCGGCCTCCAGGGCGCCCGGTTCACCGCCACCGCGCTCAGCGGCGTGCGGCGGCGCGGCTGGGCCCAGTCCATCGGCGAGCGCGAGCCCGGCGTCGCCTCGGTCTCCGCGCCGGTCCGCGGCCCCTCCAACCGCGTGGTGGCCTCGGTCTCGGTCTCCGGCCCGATCGAGCGCCTCACCCGGCACCCCGGCCGGATGCACGCCCAGGCCATCATCGAGGCCGCCAACCGCCTCACCGAGGCGCTGCGCCGCAGCTGAGCCGTCCCGCACCGCACGATGTCCCCCCCGGCCACCGGCCGGGGGGGGACATCGCCGCGCCCGCGTCCGGGCATGCAAAAAGAGCCCCGGTATCCCGGAGCTCGTTCTGTGTGGAGCGTTTCTTGGCTGGGGTACCAGGACTCGAACCTAGACTAAATGAACCAGAATCACTCGTGCTGCCAATTACACCATACCCCATAAGTACCCCCGACCGGATTCGAACCGGCGCTACCGCCTTGAGAGGGCGGCGTGCTAGGCCACTACACAACGGGGGCCCGAATGAGCGAGTACCCCCGACCGGATTCGAACCGGCGCTACCGCCTTGAGAGGGCGGCGTGCTAGGCCACTACACAACGGGGGCGGGACTCATTCGTTCTGCAATTGTCAAGAATTGCGTACCCCCGACCGGATTCGAACCGGCGCTACCGCCTTGAGAGGGCGGCGTGCTAGGCCACTACACAACGGGGGCTTACTGCAGTGATGTGCTGCGCTGGGGTACCAGGACTCGAACCTAGACTAACTGAACCAGAATCAGTCGTGCTGCCAATTACACCATACCCCACCAGAGTTCAACCCCTCTGCGGGATCTTCCTCGGTGTCTTGCGCCCCCCTGCCCGGGCGGCGCAGAAAGAACATTACCCGACGCCCCGCCCCGCTCCAAAATCGATAACCGCAGGCAGCGCGCCGGACACCTGCGGGCCAGGTCAGCGACACGGCCCGCAGGTGCCCGGGAGGCGCCCGGAACCGGCCTCAGGAGGCCGGGAGCAGCTCCAGCGCGGACCGCAGGCGGCGCAGCGTCTCCTCGCGGCCCAGCAGCTCCATCGACTCGAACAGCGGCGGGGAGACCCGGCGTCCGGTGACCGCGACCCGCAGCGGGGTGAAGGCGAACTTTGGCTTGATGCCCAGTCCTTCGACCAGCGCCTCGCGCAGGACGGCCTGGATCGGCTCGGGGGTGAAGTCGGGCAGCCCGCCGAGTGCCTCGACGGACGCCTCCAGGACCGGGCGGGCGTCCGCGGTGAGGACCTTGGCGGCGTCCTCCGGGTCGACCGTGAAGTCGGCGGGGGCGACGAACAGGAAACCGGCCATGGTGACGATCTCGGAGAGGACCACCATCCGCTCCTGGGTGAGCGGCGCGACCTTCGCCAGCAGGTCGAGCTGCTCGGCGGTGGGCTCGGCCGGGAGCAGGCCGGGGGCCTGCAGGTAGGGCACCAGGCGCTTGACGAACTCCTCGGGGGCGAGGCGGCGCACGTGCTCGGCGTTGATGTGCTCGGCCTTCTTGAGGTCGAAGCGGGCCGGGTTGCCGTTGACGTCGTCGATGTCGAAGGCGGCGACCATCTCGTCGATGTCGAAGATGTCGCGGTCCTCGGCGAGCGACCAGCCCAGCAGGGCCAGGTAGTTGAGCAGGCCCTCGGGGAGGAAGCCGCGCTCGCGGTAGAGGTTGAGCGAGGCCTGCGGGTCGCGCTTGGAGAGCTTCTTGTTGCCCTCGCCCATCACGTACGGCAGGTGGCCGAACTGCGGGGTGGTGCCGTTGCCGACGCCGATCTCCGCCAGGGCGGCGTACAGCGCGATCTGACGGGGCGTCGAGGAGAGCAGGTCCTCGCCGCGCAGGACGTGGGTGATCTCCATCAGGGCGTCGTCGACCGGGTTGACCAGGGTGTACAGCGGGGCGCCGTTGGCCCGGACGATGCCGTAGTCGGGGACGTCCTTCGGGTCGAAGGAGATCGGGCCGCGCACCAGGTCGTCGAAGGCGAGCGTGGTGTCGGGCATCCGGAAGCGGAGGATCGACGGGCGGCCCTCGGCCTCGTACGCCTCCTTCTGGCCGTCCGTCAGGTCGCGGCAGTGGCCGTCGTAGCCCGAGGGCCGGCCGGCGGCGCGGGCCGCCTCGCGGCGGGCGTCGAGCTCCTCGGTGGTGCAGTAGCAGGGGTAGGCGTGGCCGGCCGCGCGCAGGCGCTCGGCGACGTCGGCGTAGACGTCCATCCGCTGCGACTGGCGGTAGGGGGCGTGCGGGCCGCCGACCTCGGGGCCCTCGTTCCAGTCGAAGCCGAGCCAGCGCATCGCGTCGAGCAGCTGGCCGTACGACTCCTCGGAGTCCCGGGCCGCGTCGGTGTCCTCGATCCGGAAGACCAGGGTGCCGCCGTTGTGCCGGGCGTAGGCCCAGTTGAACAGGGCGGTGCGGACCAGGCCGACGTGCGGGTTTCCGGTCGGGGAGGGGCAGAAGCGGACCCGGACGGCGGGGTTCTTCTCGTCAGCCACGTTGTCAGCCACGCTTGATCACCTTGTTGGAGAGGGTGCCGATGCCTTCGACGGAGACGGCGACCTCGTCGCCGATGTTCAGGGGACCGACGCCCGCGGGGGTGCCGGTGAGGATGACGTCGCCCGGGAGCAGGGTCATCGCCTCGGAGACGTGCACGATCAGCTCGGCGACCGAGCGGACCATCTGGGAGGTGCGGCCGGCCTGGCGGAGCTCGCCGTTGACGGTGCAGGTGACGGCCAGGTCGGCGGGGTCGAGGTCGGTCTCGATCCACGGGCCGAGCGGGCAGGAGGTGTCGAAGCCCTTGGCGCGGGCCCACTGGCCCTCGCGCTGCTGCACGTCGCGGGCGGTGACGTCGTTGGCGCAGGTGTAGCCGAAGACCACCTCGGAGACCCGGTCCAGCGGCACCTCGCGGCACATCCGGCCGATCACCACGGCGAGTTCGGCCTCGTACTGCACGTCCGAGGAGAACGGCGGGTAGGCGATCGACTCGGTGGGGCCGATCACGGCGGTGGAGGGCTTGAAGAACGTCAGCGGGACGGCCGGGACCTCGTTGCCCAGCTCGGCGGCGTGCGCGGCGTAGTTGCGGCCGACCGCGACGATCTTGCTGGGGAGCATCGGGGCGAGCAGCCGGACGTCCTGCAGGCGGTGGGTCTCGCCGGTCGGCTGGGGGGTGCCGAAGGGGTGCCCGGCCAGCGCGTGGACCACCAGCGAATCGGGTTGCGCGGCGTCCCCCTCGATGATTCCGAAGGAGACCGAGCCCGCCGCGGGGCTCCCTTCACGGACGGAGAACCTGGCGATACGCACAGCCCTGCAACCTCTCGGTTCGTCGGCCGCCCGGACGCTCCCGGGCGGCTGCCGAGCCCGCAGTACCGGGCCCGGCTGGTACCACCAGGCTATCCGTGCGGGGGTCAGTCCCGCGGCAGGCGGGGGGCCGGGGCGGTCATCAGGACCGTGCGGCGCGGGTTGGCGGTGACCGGGGGCAGCTCGGCGGCGTACGCGGGGGTGGTCCGGCCGGGCAGCTGGGGGAAGTCCGCGACGGAGGCCAGGGTGGTGCGGCGGGGGTTGGCCGTGGAGCGCGCGGCCCCGGTGGTCGTCTCGGACATTTGCGTCAGCACCCTTGTTTCGCTCGAACGGACTTTTGCGCGGGCCCGCCGCTGGGCAGGCTCCGGTCAACCCTGCCAGGTTAGGGAGCCCATTCCACAGCGGCCGTGACCAAAGCTACACATCACGCTGTGAGTTTGCTCACAATTTCCGGAACAAAGGGGGCGGGTGCGGAGATTCGGGACCAATGGCGGAAAGCGCCATTAGGGATATCCCGGACATTCGACCCACAAGCCGATCTTCCCCTCCCTTGACCCGGACACGTCGAGTGTCCGAAAAGGACCGTATTCCGGCGCGGATGCACGACGGAACGTGAGGCCCCGCGCGCGGAGGGTGGCCCAGGACACCGTGTCGTAACGGCCCTTGTTGGACTTCCCCCGCTGTGCTGGAATGCCACGGAAAAACTCGACACCGCCCTATCTCCGCCCGGCGGGGAAGGGCGCCCGGTCCAGAGGTTGCGACGCCAGTGCAGGGACGTTTCAAGAGGGGCAGCGGCGCCGCGGGTGACCCGGAGTCGCGCGAGCCCGCGGCCGGCCCCCACCAGGCGGCGCCGGCGACGACGGGCCAAGGCGAGCGTCAGCACGGCGCCCCCGCCGAACCCGCCGCCGACAGCGGTGCGCAGGGCGTGAACGGCGCGCCGCAGGAGCAGGGCGGCGAAGCCGCCGACAAGAAGAGCAGGCGGTCCAGACTTCGCGGCACGCTCACCCGCCGCCGGGCCACCGGCCTGAGCCGCCTCGCCATGCGCAACTGGCGGATCCGCACCCGGCTGATCGCCCTCCTCGTCCTGCCGGTGGCCGTGGCACTGCTGCTCGGCGGCCTGCGCGTGCAGGGCTCGATGGAGAACTCCCGCGAGCTGTCGCAGATGAGCAACCTGGCCGAACTGGCCCGGACCGCCACCGACCTCGCGCACGCCCTGCAGACCGAGCGCGACGTCGCGGCCGGACCGCTGGCCGCCCAGAGCTCGACGGCGGACACCGACCCGCTGATCCAGCAGGCCTACAAGGACACCAACGCCCTCTCCAAGAAGTTCACCAACGCGGCCGACAAGTTCGACGACCTCGACCTCGCGGGCTCCAAGACCCTGCTGCTGCAGGTCCGCCGCGACCTGAACGGCCTGCCCCGGGCCCGCACCGGCGCCTACCAGGACCTGGACAACATCCAGGCGACGATCACCAACTACGACGTGATCATCACCGACCTGCTCGGCGCCGCCCAGGACATCGCGGTCACCTCGAACTCCTCCGAGCTGATCACCGCCACCCGCTCGCTGTACCAGTTCTCGCTGTCCAAGGAGAACACCTCGATGCAGCGCGCGCTGCTCTCCGCCGCGCTCGCCCACCCCGGCGGTGCCACGCTCTCCGTCTCGGACGAGACCTTCGGCTCCCGGCTGATGGTCGCCGAGGGCAACGCGCTGCAGAACTTCACCGCCATCTACGGTGAGGCCGCGGCCCGCGGCAAGCAGTCCGAGATGAGCTTCAACAACGTGGTCGCCGAGGCCGACCGGTTCGCCAAGGCGGCCCTGAACACCAACGGCATCCGGCTCAACGACGGCACCAGCTACCAGTCCTGGTACGAGAAGTCGACGGCCAAGATCACCGCCGAGCGGAAGATCGAGACCGCGCTGCTGGAGGAGCTGGACGGCAAGGCCCAGAAGCTCCAGTCCGACGCCGACACCGAGTCGGTGCTCAACGCCTCGCTGGTCGCCCTGGTGCTCATCGTCGCCATCGCCGGCGCGGCCCTGATGGCCCGCTCGATGGTGCGCTCGCTGACCCGCCTGCAGACCTCCGCCGAGGACGTCGCCGAGCGCCGCCTGCCCGAGCTGGTCAAGATCCTCTCCGAGAGCGACCCGCACGACGTCGACGTCACCGTCGAACCGGTCGGCGTCGACTCCGCGGACGAGATCGGCCACGTGGCGCACGCCTTCGACATGGTGCACCGCGAGGCGGTCCGACTGGCCGCCGAGCAGGCGCTGCTGCGAGGCAACATCAACGCGATGTTCACCAACCTCTCGCGCCGCAGCCAGGGCCTGATCCAGCGCCAGCTGTCGCTGATCTCCGAGTTGGAGAGCCGCGAGGCGGACCCGGACCAGCTGGCCTCGCTGTTCAAGCTGGACCACCTGGCGACCCGCATGCGCCGCAACGGCGAGAACCTCCTCGTCCTCGCGGGCGAGGACCCCGGCCGCCGCTGGACCCGCCCCGTCCCGCTGGTCGACGTGCTGCGCGCCGCCGCCTCCGAGGTGGAGCAGTACGAGCGCGTCGAGCTGGCCTCGGTGCCCACCGCCGAGGTGGCCGGCCGGATCGTCAACGACCTCGTCCACCTGCTCGCCGAGCTGCTGGAGAACGCCACCTCGTTCTCCTCCCCGCAGACCCGGGTCCGGGTCACCGGCCACGCCCTGCCGGACGGCCGGGTGCTGATCGAGATCCACGACACCGGCATCGGCCTCTCCCCGGACGACCTCGCCGACATCAACGAGCGCCTCGCCAACCCGCCGGTCGTGGACGTCTCGGTCTCCCGCCGGATGGGCCTGTTCGTGGTCGGCCGGCTGTCCCTGCGGCACGGCATCCGGATCCAGCTCCGCCCGTCCGACTCCGGCGGCACCACCGCGCTGGTCATGCTGCCGGTCGACGTCACCAACTCCGCCGAACGGCGCGGCAACCGGCCCGGTGCGGGCGCCGGGGCCGGGGCCGGCCAGGGCGGTGGCAAGCAGCAGCGCGGCCTGGCGCCGACGCCGCGCCAGCAGGGCCGCCCGGCGGGCGACCTGCCCGGCGGGCGCACCGCGCTCGGCCAGTCGGGCCCGAACGACCCCGCGGGCCGTCCGCAGCTGGGCCAGGGCCCGGTCGGCGGCAGCCCCGACCTGTTCTCCCCCGCCGGTGCCTCCGGCCCGTCCGCGCCGCGGCGCGCGCCGGGCGGTCCCGGTGCGGGCCAGGGTGCGCCCGGCGGCCAGCCGGGCGACGGCGGCTTCGGTCCGGGCGGCGCGTTCGGCACCGGACCGGCCCAGGGCGGCCGCTCCGGCGGTCTGCCGACCCGTGCGGTGGGCCAGTCGCTGCGCGAGAACGCGGGCCCGGGCGCGCAGGGGCCGTCGGCCCCGGCCGGTCCGGGTGCGGGTGCGGCTGCCGGTGCGGGTGCGCCGACCGGTGGCGGGCTGCCGCCGCGGCGGGTGCCGGGCGCCTCGGGTGCGCCGGGCGTCCAGGGCGGCCCCGGTGGCGGGCTGCCGCCGCGCCGTCCGCAGCAGCAGGGTCAGCAGGGTCAACCCGGCCAGCCCGGCCAGCCGCCGCAGGGCGGTCCGCAGGGGCCGCGCCGTCCGCAGGGGCCGCAGGGCCCGCAGGGCGGTCCGCAGCAGGGCCAGCAGCGTCCGGGCGGTGAGCCCACCCAGCACGGGCGGGCCGAGCAGCCGCAGCGGCGTCCGCTGCCGCAGCAGCCGCAGCCGGCCGAGCAGTCCGGTGCGTTCGCCCGGCCCCGGTTCGAGGCGTCCGACATCGACCCGCGCGACCCGCTGGGCCTCGGCCTGGTGGAGCCGGTGCTGCCGGACCCGGTGGGCCAGGGCGTGCCGCCGCTGCCGCCGCAGGGCCGGCAGCAGCCTCAGCAGCCGCCGCAGCAGTCGCAGTTCGCGGAGCGTCCGCAGCCGATGGCGCTGCCGACGGCCGGTGAGCGCCCGTCCGGGCCGACCGGTCCGGCGCAGGGCCACGAGCAGTTCCGCCCGCGTGGGTACCAGCCGCAGCGTCCCGGCACCTCCGCGCCGGGCTTCGGCCAGCAGCCGGCTCCGCAGGCGGCGCGTCCGCAGGCCGATCCGGCCGAGCGGCAGCGTCCGCAGGCGCCGGGTCCGCAGGGCCAGGGCCTGCCGCCGCGTCCGGTGCAGGGCGGTGCGCCGCAGGGCGCTCCGCAGCGTCCGGCCGCGCCCCAGCGTCCGGCCGGTCCGCAGGGACAGCCGGGTCAGGGCCAGCAGCCGGGTCAGGGCCGGCCGCAGGCGGCGCCGTTCGGCGGCGCTCCGGCGGCGGACCCGCAGGGTGACCCGGACGCGCCGTGGCGCCCGTCGGCGAACGACGAGCGCTGGCGGCGGGCCGAGCAGATGCGCGAGCCGCAGACCAACGGCCTGACCACCTCGGGGCTGCCTCGCCGCACCCCGCAGGCCAACCTGGTCTCCGGCAGTGCCGAGGCCAGTCCGCTGACCGGTCCCCAGGTCTCGCGCAGCCCGGAGGAGGTGCGCGGCCGGCTGACCAACCTGCGCCGCGGCATCCAGCAGGGCCGGCAGGCGGGGACGCAGCAGCCGGGCTTCGGCGGTCCCGCGTCGCAGCAGCGGCCGGGCTTCGACTTCGGCGGGACGTCCGAGGGCTACCGGGGAGCCCGGGGCGGACGGTCCGACGTCGAGGGCAACAACGGCTTCGGCCCCGAGCACCAGGAGCGTTGAGTTGATCCAGATGAGCCAGGCCGCCCAGAACCTGAACTGGCTGATCACCAATTTCGTGGACAACACCCCCGGGGTGTCCCACACCGTGGTGGTCTCCGCCGACGGTCTCCTGCTGTGCATGTCCGAGGGCTTCCCTCGGGACCGTGCCGACCAGTTGGCCGCCGTCGCCTCCGGACTGACCTCGCTGACCTCGGGTGCGAGCCGCATCTTCGAGGGCGGCGAGGTCAACCAGACCGTCGTGGAGATGGAGCGCGGCTTCCTGTTCCTGATGGCGATCAGCGACGGCTCCGCGCTCGCGGTGCTCGCCTCGCCGGACTCCGACATCGGCCTGATCGGCTACGAGATGGCCCTGTTGGTCGACCGGGCCGGCGCGGTGCTCACGCCGGCCCTGCGGGCCGAGCTCCAGGGCAGTCTCCTGCACTGACGGTCGGGTCCGACCGACCCCGACTCCTCAGCACCACCCTCACCGTGCCGGACCCCACCCGACCCCCGGGTCCGGCACCCCACCCCAGGTCTTCGTCGTACGGTGGCTGACAGCCCGTCAGTCAACGGCCCAGTGGGCTCCGGCCGCGAACGACTGCAGCACAAGGAGGACGCATGACCCCGCCCCCGACACCCGCCGGCGCGTACGGCAACGGGTACGGAAACGGCTACGGCGGCCAGCAGGCCGGCGGGTACGGCGGCCAGCAGTCGGACGGCTACGAGCAGCAGCCGCTGGTCCGCCCGTACGCGATGACCGGCGGACGCACCCGGCCCCGCTACCAGTTGGCCATCGAGGCGCTGATCTCGACCACCAGCACCGCCGCCCCGGGCGGGCTGCTCCCCGAGCACGCCCGCATCGTGTCGCTGTGCCGCGAGGTCAAGTCGGTCGCCGAGATCTCCGCGCTGGCGGGCGTCCCGCTCGGGGTCGCCCGCATCCTCGTCGCAGACCTGGCGGAAGCCGGTCTGGTCGCCATCCACCAGCCCGCCGCCGCGGGCGAGTCGGGCGGTACGCCTGACGTCACGCTGCTCGAAAGGGTCCTCAGTGGACTTCGCAAGCTCTAACGCGGCCGCCCCCAGCCGCGCCACCACCTCCGCCAAGATCGTCGTCGCGGGCGGGTTCGGCGTGGGCAAGACGACGCTCGTCGGCGCGGTCTCCGAGATCAACCCCCTGCGCACCGAAGCCGTCATGACCAGCGCCTCCGCCGGCATCGACGACCTCAGCCACGTCTCCGGCAAGACGACCACCACCGTCGCCATGGACTTCGGCCGCATCACCCTCGACGAGGACCTCATCCTCTACCTGTTCGGCACCCCCGGACAGGACCGCTTCTGGTTCATGTGGGACGACC
>NZ_JBSGET010000091.1:0-33456 GCF_053603035.1 Kitasatospora sp. NPDC004272
TGGATGAGGATGGGGCCCCGCCGCGGCGGGGCCCCATCCTCATCCAGGCGCAGGTGACTATCGATGGGGACTTCAGGCTGTCGAACACCTGGTAGGTCCCCTGCCGGTCAACGGGGCTGGACAAGCTCACAGAATGCTGAGCGTCGCTGTTCCGGTGACGCTGGTGACGCCTGTGCTCGCGCAGGCGGTGGGACTGAGCTGGGGAAGCACGACCACCTTCCTGACGCTGCTGCCGATGGCGTACCCCTCGTAAATGGCTCCGGTGGACGTGATGGTCGTCGTGCCGTCCGCCGCCGTGGCGCGGGTGATCTGGGTGAAAACCACGGTGGAGGCCAACTGGCCCTGGTTCCAGTAGTAGGTGACGGTTTCCTGCGGATTGGACGCTGCACCCAGCAGGCAGTTCGCCGTGATCACCCGGGCGGACGTCATCTCGCCGTTTGATACGCGAGTGGTCAGTGAGGTGCACGAATAGTTTTCTTCGAAACCGTTGGAGAGCACCCGGGTCGTATTGGTGATCCCAGGGTCGAAGGTCTCGGTGTCACTGCCCTGGCAGGTGATGTCCGCCACCCGCACCGCGGCGTTCGCGGGAGCGGCCCCGAGGCCGGCCACTACCAGAGCGGCGACGGCCCCGCACCTGCCCGCGTTCAACGCCCAGTTTTTCTTCATCACTTCGGACCTCCAAAGAGAATCTGCTTGAGAAGGATTTTCTTGAGGGAAAATATAGGCAGGAATCCACGGCGGAACCATAGCCCGGATGGGTTAAAAAAAGTGCCACGCGCGGCCATGGCCCTCTGGCTTGATCGCATTTCTCTCCCCCCTCCCACGGAAGTCGCGGCGGTGCCTGCCCCATGGACGGACGAACCGGTTTGACGCACCGTCAGGGAGGGAGAGAAAAGCATGGCCAGGCGGTGGCGCAACCGGGTGCGGCAGCCGGGCCGCATCGCGACCGGCCCGGCCATGGGCAGTCGGCCGGCACGGCGGCCGCTGACCGTCGCGACCGGCGTGCGGCCGCGTCGGCCTCAGGTATGTCCTCGGGGCTGGCTGCCCTCCCGGCTTCGCACAGCGCGGCACACCGCTGAGTCATCAGGTGAGGAGGAGGGTGGTGACTCCGGCGGTGCTGGTCAAGCCGGTGGGGCTCTGGCAGGCGGTGAGGTCGAGGACGGGTTCGATGATGGTGAGGACGCCGGTGTCGCCGGTGAAAAGGCCGGAGGTGATGTGACCGGTCAGGGTGATGACGTTCTGTCCGTTGACGATGGTGACGGTGCGGGTGAAGGACAGCGTGCTGGTGGCTCCGGTGTTCCAGGTGAAGTCCTGTGTGCCGGTGCTGGTGTCGAGGAGGTCCTGGCAGGAGTACGGGGCGACGACCGTGCCGCTGCTGTGTCCGCTGGTGATCTCCGAATGGCTGGAGGAGGCGCAGACGCCGAGCGCCAAGTCGTAGAGGATGACCACGACGGCGACGACGAGCACGGCGATCGCCGCCACGGCGACGACGAGGGTGCCCCACGAGGAGAACTCGTCGAAGGCGGACTCCGCGAGGGGGGACGGCTGCAGGGTGTCGGCGCTGGGTGTCACGTCAGAACTCCTGGCGGGTCGTGGGAGCCCTGCGGCCGGTTGCCGGAGCGGTCCACCGGCGTCAGGCCGTTGTGCCCTGCGGCGGCGGGCCCGGTCGCCGGTGGTCCGCGGCGTGGTGCCTGGGGCCGGGCCTGCGTCGGGGGGTGTCAGGCGCTGTTGCGCGCCGGGAGCTTCCAGCCGGGGCGGGGGTAGTGGCAGGTGTAGCCGTTGGGGATGCGCTGCAGATAGTCCTGGTGCTCGGGTTCGGCCTCCCAGAACTCCCCGAGCGGGACGACCTCGGTGACCACCTCGCCGGGCCACAGGCCGCTCGCGTCGACGTCCGCGATGGTGTCCCTGGCGATGCGCTCCTGTTCGGCGTCGGCGTAGAAGATCGCTGAGCGGTAGCTGGAGCCGATGTCGTTGCCCTGGCGGTCGACGGTCGTCGGGTCGTGGATCTGGAAGAAGAACTCCAGGATCTCGCGGTAGCTGGTGCGTTCGGGGTCGTAGACGATCTCGACGGCCTCCGCGTGGCCGTCGTGCCGGCGGTAGGTGGCGTCGGGCAGGGTGCCGCCGGTGTATCCGACCCGGGTGGAGACGATGCCGGGGCGGGAGCGCAGCAGTTCCTGCATCCCCCAGAAGCAGCCGCCCGCCAGGACGGCCGTGCGCGTGTTCATGGGACTCCCGTGGTGTCAGGTCCGGCCGCGGGCCGGAACGTTCGACCTGTGCGGGGCCGTCCGTGCCTGCGGGTGCGGACGGCTGGGCGGCCGGGGACCGCGAGGACCGGTCCCCGGCCCAGGGAACCCGAAAGAGCCGGGCCCTGCCAGCCGGGCGATGGGAGCGGAGCGACGGTCACGGCCGGGGGATCGGTGGCTCCGTCCCCGCTCCCCGGGCGGATGGGCAGGACGGTGAAGCCTGCGGGCCGGTCCGTGAACGCGCAGGGTAGCGGCTTCGGGCCAGGGCTCACCCGCCTGGTCCAATTGCGCGGTGTGTCGGCTGCGGAGCGTAGGGGCCTTGCGCTTGGCTGATTCCCGTACCGGACGCCGTCCCGCCTTCGTGCCGCACGAGCACCGGTACCGACGTCAGCCGTTTCCGCTGACCGTTCCGGATCTTCGACCGGTGATCCCGGACGTTCCCGAAGCCGAATTCGGAGTCACTCATGCCCTACTGCACGACACGTGACGGTGTGGAGATCTTCTACAAGGACTGGGGGAGCGGCCGCCCGGTCGTCTTCATCCACGGCTGGCCGCTGAACGGCGACGCCTGGCAGGACCAGCTGAAGGCCGTCGCCGACGCCGGATTCCGCGGCATCGCCCACGACCGGCGCGGCCACGGCCGCTCCACCCCCGTGTGGGACGGCTACGACTTCGACACCTTCGCCGACGACCTGAACGACCTGCTCACCAGCCTCGACCTGAGCGACGTCACCCTGGTCGCGCACTCGATGGGCGGCGGCGAGCTGGCCCGCTACATCGGCCGGCACGGCACCTCCCGGATCAAGTCCGCGGTGCTGCTCTCCGCCATCCCGCCGCTGATGATCCAGGGCCCGGACAACCCCGAGGGCGTCCCGCAGGAGGTCTTCGACGGCATCAAGGCCGGGATCCTCAAGGAGCGCTCGCAGTTCTGGAAGGACACCGCGGTCGGGTTCCTCTCGGCGAACCGCCCGGGCACCAAGGCCACCGAGGGCAACAAGGACGCCTTCTGGTACATGGCCATGGCCGAGACCATCGAAGGCGGTGTGGCCTGCGTGGACGCCTTCGCGCACACCGACTTCCACGAGGACCTGAAGAAGTTCGACGTCCCGCTGCTGGTGGTGCACGGCGACGACGACCAGGTCGTCCCGATCGACGCCACCGGCCGCAAGACCGCCAAGCTCGTCCCCGGCGCCGTCCTCAAGGTCTACGAGGGCGGCTCACACGGCATCGCCGTCGTCCCCGGCGACAAGGAACGCTTCAACGCCGACCTGCTCCAGTTCCTCAAGTCCTGACCGCACCGGAGCCGGGCGGTGCCCGGTCCGGGCGCGTCTTCGGGGGCCTGTGGTGTGCGGGGCGGGGGCCGTCCCCGCCCCGCACACCACAGGTGGGTAGGCCCACTGTCCGTTCCGAAGCCACCTCGGAGCCCTGATGCAACCGGTCACGACGACCGCCGCCCGGCCGGAGCAGCACGGGCGGCTGCTCCACGTGCTGTTCCCGCACGCCGCGCCGGAGCCGGCGCGCCGGTGGCGGCTGACGGCGCAGGTCGCCCTCGGCGGTGCGGCGGGTGCGGCGGCCCGCGCCGGTGCGGACCTGGCCTGGCACGCGGGCGGGGGGTTCCCGTGGCCGACGTTCGCGATCAACGCGGTCGGGTGCGCGGCGATGGGCGTGCTGATGACCGTCCTGCACGCCCAGACGGGTGCGCCCGCTTGGGCGGGACCGGTGCTCGGCAGCGGCTTGCTCGGCGGGTTCACCACCTTCTCGGCCTTCGCCAACGACATCCGACGCCTGCTCGCCGACGGGCGGACGGTTACCGGCCTCGGATACGCGGCGGCGAGCCTGGCCGTCTGCGTCGGTGCGGCCGCCCTGGCGGGCGCGCTGACCGCCCGCGTCGTCACGGCTCCGGTGGTGCGGGCGTGAGCGGCGCGGGGTGGGTGTGGCTGGCACTCGGGGCGGCCGTCGCCTCGCCGCTGCGGTTCTGGGCCGGTGTGCGGGGCGCCTCCACCGCCCAACGGCCCTTCCCCGTCGGCACGTTCACCGTCAATGCCGCCGCCTGCCTGCTACTGGGAGTCGCGCTGGAGAAGCGGCACGTGCAGGCGTGGGTGCAGGACCTGATCGCGGTAGGCGTGTGCGGTGCGCTGTCGACCTGGTCGACGCTCGCGTGGGAGACCACCGGTTTCCTGCGCATGCGGCGCTACCGCCCGGCCGCAAGCCGCCTCGGCTCCAGCGCGGTCGTCGGCGTCCTGCTCGCCTGGGCGGACAACGCGGTCGGCGGCCTCCTCTGGTGATCGCCGTGGTCCGGCGCCCCGTTGTCGCCGTGCCCGCACCCGTTTGATCAGAAACCCCGTCCCATCCCCTGTTCCCGTACCAGGAAGGCCCGTTCCATGCCCGACGACAACGACGTGCAGCAGGTGACCAACGCGTTCCCCGAGAACACGAACCCGGCGGCGGAGGGCTGTCCGGTGCAGGACATGGCCGCGGACCCGATGAAGGGTGACGGCATCCGCCACTGGTGGCCCGAGCGGCTGAACCTCGACGTGCTGCGCCGCCACGCCGCGACCCATTCCCCCAACGGCGAGGGCTTCGACTACGCCGCCGCGTTCGACGCCCTCGACCTGGCGGCCGTCAAGCGGGACATCGAGCAGACGCTGACGACCTCGCAGGACTGGTGGCCCGCGGACTTCGGCCACTACGGCCCGTTCGTCATCCGGATGGCGTGGCACCTGTCGGGCACCTACCGCGTCACCGACGGCCGCGGCGGCAACGGGGCCGGGCTGCAGCGCTTCGCCCCGGTCAACTCCTGGCCCGACAACGTCAACCTGGACAAGGCGCGGCGCCTGCTGTGGCCGGTGAAGCAGAAGTACGGCAAGGCGCTGTCCTGGGCGGACCTGATGGTGCTGTCGGGCAACGTGGCGCTGGAGTCGATGGGTTTTGCCACCTTCGGCTTCGGTGGCGGCCGCGAGGAGGTGTGGGGCCCGGACGAGGCGGTGTACTGGGGCCCGGAGACGGTGTGGCTGACCGACGAGCGGCACAAGGACGACGGGGAGCTGCTGGCGCCGCTCGCGGCGGACACGATGGGCCTGATCTACGTCAACCCCGAGGGTCCGCGGGGCAATCCGGACCCGATGGCGTCGGCCACCGACATCCGGGAGACCTTCGCCCGGATGGCGATGAACGACGAGGAGACGGTGGCGCTGTGCGCGGGCGGGCACACCTTCGGCAAGACCCACGGCGCCGCGGGCTCCGAGCACCTGGGCCCCGAGCCGGAGGCCGCACCGATCGAGCAGCAGGGCCTGGGCTGGAGGAGTGACTTCGGCACCGGCAAGGGCAACGACACCATCACCTCCGGTCTGGAGGTGATCTGGACCGACACCCCCACGCGCTGGGACAACCGCTACTTCGAGATCCTGCTGGGCTACGAGTGGGAGCCGACCCGCAGCCCCGGCGGGGCGCACCAGTGGCAGCCCAAGGGCGGGGCGGGCAAGGACACCGTCCCCGACCCGCACGACCCCGCCGGGCGCCGCACCCCGGCGATGCTCACCACGGACGTGGCGCTGCGGGTCGACCCCGACTACGCGCGGATCTGCCGCCGCTTCCTGGAGCACCCCGAGGAGTTCGCGGACGCCTTCGCCCGCGCCTGGTACAAGCTCACCCACCGCGACATGGGCCCCGTCAGCCGCTACCTGGGCCCCGAGGTCGCCGCCGAGCAGCTGATCTGGCAGGACCCGCTCCCCGAGCCCGTCGAGGCCCCGCTGGACGCCGGCGCCGTCGAGCAGCTCAAGTCCCGGGTGCTGGCCGCCGGGATCCCGCTGGCGGACCTGGTGTGGCTGGCCTGGTCCTCCGCGTCCACCTTCCGGCGCAGTGACAAGCGCGGCGGCGCCAACGGCGCCCGGATCCGGCTGGAGCCGCAGAACGGCTGGGAGGTCAACGAGCCCTACCGGCTCTCCACCCTGCTGGGCCAGGTGGAGGGCATCCGGGAGGCGTTCAACTCCTCCCGGCCCGCCGGGCACGGAGTCTCGCTGGCCGACCTGGTCGTGCTGGCGGGCACCGCCGCGGTGGAGAAGGCCGCCGCCGACGCCGGGCACGAGGTCCGGGTGCCGTTCACGCCGGGCCGGGTCGACGCGACGCAGGAGCACACCGACGTCGAGGGCTTCTCCTACCTCGATCCGCCCGCCGACGGCTTCCGCAACCACCTCGGCAAGGACGACACCCTGCCCGCCGAGTACCGCCTGGTCGACCGGGCCGACCTGCTGGGCCTGAGCCCCCAGGAGCTGACCGTCCTGGTCGGCGGCCTGCGCACGCTGGGGGCGACCTACCAGAACGCCCCGCTGGGCGTGCTCACCCGTACCCCGGGCGTGCTGACCAACGACTGGTACGTCAACCTCCTCGACCAGGGCACCACCTGGACCCCCACGGCCCACGACCCGCAGGTCTTCGAAGGCCGCGACGCCGCTGGCACGCTCCGCTGGACCGCCAGCCGCACCGACCTCGTCTTCGGCTCCCACGCCGAACTGCGCGCCCTCGCCGAGGTCTACGCCAGCGCGGACGGGGCCGGGCAGTTCGTCACCGACTTCGCGGCCGCCTGGGCCAAGGTCATGGACCTCGACCGCTATGACCTGACCGTCCGCCGACCCTGACCCGGCGGCCCGCCCCCGTCGGCCGGACGGGCGTACCACCGCGCCCGTCCGGCGCGTCCACCGCCAAAACCCCCGCCCGTACCCTCCGAAGGAGACCACCGTGACCGATCCCGCCCCGCAGGACCCGCTGCCCGCCGAGGACGACGGTGTCCTCGACCCGGCGGACTCGCTGGAGACCGACGACCTCGACGACGACCCGCTGGAGGCCGGCATCGTCACCGCCGACGGCTACCGCGGCGCCACCGGCTACGGCACCACCGCGACGGAGGCCGCGGCCGGGGAGTCCCTGGACCGGCTGCTCGCCGAGGAGGAGCCCGACACCCCCGGCCCCGACGTCGACGACCGCTGGTCGGACGGCCCCGGCCCACGGGCCGGACGGCTGGTGGAGGACGGGACGGACCTGTCCGCCGAGGACGCCGGCCCGGACGGCGGCGCGGCCGGGGCGGAGGAGGCGGCTGTCCACCTGACCGACGCGGACGCCGACGAGGCCGCGGAGTTCGACGACGCCGACGCGTCCGAGTCGCTGTCCGACGCGCTCCGGTTCACGGCGGCGGACGACCTGCGCGACGCCGACCCGGACGCCGGGGACGACTACCGCTGACCCCGCGCCCGGTGCCGATGTGCGACACCGCGGCAACCGGCCTTTCATGGAAGGCACGGCGCCCCGCCCCGCCCGCCCCACTCCGGGAGGACCCGCATGAGCCTGTCACCCGGCTTCTCCGGCCGCCGTGGCTTCGACACCTCCCGCCTGCCGCCCGGCCAGTACCCCACCTACGACTTCCCCGTCCTGTCCGCCGGGCCCACGCCCGAGGTCGACACCGCGGAGTGGGAGTTCACCGTCACCAGCGAGACCGGCTGGCGCGCCACCTGGACGTGGGAGCAGTTCCAGGCCCTGCCGCAGCAGGAGGTCACCACCGACCTGCACTGCGTGACCCGCTGGTCGAAGTTCGACACCCGCTGGCGCGGCGTCAGCCTCGACGTCCTCCTCGCGGAGGCCGAGAGCGCGGCGGACTTCGTGATCGCCCACTGCCACGGCGGCTACACCACCAACCTGCCGCTGGAGGACGTCCTCGACGGGCAGGCGTGGGTCGTCCACGCGTACGACGGGTTCCCGCTCTCGCCCGAGCACGGCGGCCCGGCCCGGCTGCTGGTACCGCACCTGTACCTGTGGAAGTCCGCGAAGTGGGTGCGCGGCCTGACCCTCAGCACGGTCGACGAACCCGGCTTCTGGGAGGCGGCGGGCTACCACAACCACGGCGACCCCTGGCGCGAACAGCGCACCTGGCAGGACTGAGACCGATCCCCGGACGCACGAGGAGCCCGACGATGGCGACGCTCACCCCAGGATTCCACGGCCATCGCCGCACCCGCGGCGACCGCCTCCCGCCCGGCCAGTTCCTCACCGAGGACTTCCCCGTGCTCTCCGCCGGACCGACCCCCGCCGTCCCGCCGGAGCGCTGGCGGTTCACCCTGACCACCGAGACCGGCCAGCAGCACGCCTGGTCCTGGGCGGAACTGATGACCCTGCCGCAGGAGGACGTCACCACCGACCTGCACTGCGTGACCCGCTGGTCGAAGTTCGACACCCGCTGGCGCGGCGTCAGCCTCGACACCCTGCTGGACGGCGTCACCACCGGTGCCCGCTACGCCCTCGCCGAGTGCCACGGCGGCTACACCACCAACCTGTCACTGGACGACCTGCGGGGCGGGAAGGCGTGGATCGCCCACACCTACGACGGCGAGCCGCTGGCCGCCGAGCACGGCGGCCCGGCCCGGCTGCTGGTGCCGCACCTGTACTTCTGGAAGTCCGCGAAGTGGATCAGCGGCATCACGCTCGCCGCCGAGGACCGCCGGGGCTTCTGGGAACAGCTCGGCTACCACGACCACGGCGACCCCTGGCGCGAACAGCGCACCTGGAACGACTGAACCGGAGGGGGAAGCGATGGGTCGCTGGAGGATCGCCGAACTGGAGTCCCGCACCCCCGAGGGCGCGACGGCGCGCACCCTGCGCCTGCGCGTGGCCGACTGGCCCGGACACCTGCCCGGGCAGCACGTGGACGTCCGGCTCACCGGCGACGACGGCTACCGGGCGGTGCGCAGCTACTCGCTCTCCGCGCCCGCCGACGGCGACCGGATCGAGATCTCCGTCCAGCCGGCCCCGTACGGCGAGGTGTCGCCCTACCTCGCCGAGGACTTCCCGGTCGGCGCCGGGATCGAGGTCACGGGCCCGCTCGGCGGCTGGTTCGTCTGGAGACCGGGGAGCCCCGGGCCCGTCCTGCTGGTGGCCGGCGGCTCGGGCGTCGCGCCGCTCGCCGCCATGCTGCGCGCCCGGCTCGACCTCGGCGACGCCGGGCCCCCGTTCCACCTCGCCTACTCGCTGCGCGACCCGGGGCAGCGCTGGTTCGGCCCGCTGCTGGACGGCATCGCCGAGGCCGAGGACCCCGCCGTCACCGCCGCCTGCCTGTACACCCGCACCGCACCGCCCGGGCACCCCCGGCCGGTCGGCCGGATCACCACCGCCGACCTCGACCTGCCGGGCTTCCGGCCCGCCGACGCCGCCCTCGCCTTCGTCTGCGGACCCACCGCCTTCGTCGAGAAGGCCGCCGACCTGCTCGTCCACCTCGGCCACCGACCCGACCGCGTCCGCACCGAACGGTTCGGCTGACACCCCGGGAGACCCCATGCACGACGGAAACGCCCTCGCCGGACCGCTGTCCGAACTCTTCCTCCCCGACCCCACCACCGCCTGGCGCCTGTGCCCCGGCTGCGGCACCGACGCCGCCCTCGCCACCCTGCACGTCTACGACCAGGGCCCCGCCGCCGTCGCCCGCTGCCCCCGCTGCTCCGAGATCGCCTTCCGCATCGCCCGCCACCCCGGCCAGCTCTGGTTCGACTTCGGCCACGGCGGAGCCCTGCGCTTCCCCACCACCTGATTCCGTCCTGTACTGATGGCCCCGGCAGAGAGCGAAGTGACAACCATGGACGAACTGATCGACGACTGGGCGGGTCGGCTGCGCGCCATCGCGCCCCACGTGAGCGAGCAGGACAGCCGCTCCTATGTCTACGACCTCGTGCAGGCCGCTCAGCAGGCCCAGGACGCGGAGAGTGCGGAAACCGCGTTCGAACGGGAGGAGTAGCCGCTCGTACAGGCCGGTCGGACCTGTGCGGATCCGCACGCCCCGACCCGCTTGTACGAGCCGTCAGGGCGCGCGGGACGCACCGCGCCGGGAGAGCAGGAGGCAGAGCGCTCCCGCGCCGAGGAAGCCGAGTGCGGCCGCCAGCGCCGCGCGTGCGGCGTTGCTGGTCGGTCCGGCACGGCAGCTTCGGCGTACGGGCGGATGAGCGCGGTGCGGTGCATGGCGGCAGGTCCTCGTATCGGGGTGGCGTCACGGGCTGAGCAGGGTCTTGACGGTGGGGCGCCCGGCCCGGCCCGGTGCCGTGTGGCCGGGGTGCGCGCGCAAGGTGGCCCGGCGTTACTTGCCTCTGTAGACGGGGAAGGCGCTGTGCTCGCCGTAGTCCACGTCGCGTAGCTCGCGCAGAGCGTCCATGTCGTCGGCGGAGATCTCGAAGTCGACCTCGGCGTTGGAGCGCATGTGCTCGGGGTTGGTCGTCTTGGGCAGAGACACCGTGTCCAGCTGCAGGGTGTAGCGGATGCACAGCTGCGGCACGGATACGCCGTACTTGTGCGCCATCGTCTGGACGTCGGCGTTCTTCAGGATCGCGCCGTGGGCGATCGGCGAGTACGCCTCGACCAGGATCTGCTTGCCCTCGCAGTAGGCCAGCAGGTCGGAGGGCGTGTTGCCGGCGTGCACGAGCAGCTGGTTCACGTGGGGGACGACGCTCGCGCCCTGAAGGATGTTCTCCAGGTCGTGCTGCTGGAAGTTGGAGACGCCGATGGAGCGGATCTTGCCAGCCTGGTGGGCGTCCTCCAGAGCACGCCACGCCTCGCGGTTGCCCTGGGCGTAGTCGCCGCCGCGGAAGTCGTCCCACGGCTGCGGGCTGTGGATCAGCATCAGGTCGACGTAGTCCAGGCCAAGCTTGTCCAAGGAGCCGTCGATCGCGGCGAGCGCCTGGTCGTAGTCCTTGATCTCGGCGGCGAGCTTGGTCGACACGAACAGCTCGTCGCGGGCCAGCCCCGAGGAGCGCACGCCCTCGCCGACGCCGCGCTCGTTGCCGTAGGCCTGGGCGGTGTCGATGTTGCGGTACCCGATCGCCACGGCCGCGCGGACCGCGCCGGCCGCCTCGTCGTCGTCGTCGATGAACCAGGTGCCGAGCCCCAGCCGGGGGATCTCGACGCCGTTCGACAGCGTGTACGTCTCGTCCAGGACGGTCATGCGTGCGCTCCGTTCTTCGGCAGCTTGCCGTACACCTCGTCGGTGACGGGCTCCAGCCATTCGTTGCTGACGTTCTCGCCCGGCGTGATGAAGGCGACGTGGGAGAACCACGCGTCGGCCTTCGCACCGTGCCAGTGCTTCGTGCCCGCCGGGACGCGGACCACCGTTCCCGGCTCCATGCTCACCGGTGCCTCGCCCTCGGCCTGGTACCAGCCACTGCCCGCCGTGCACAGCAGGATCTGGTCACCGCCCCCGCCCGTGCCGTGGTGGATGTGCCAGTTGTTGCGGCAGCCCGGCTCGAAGGAGACGTTGCTGACCGGGACGCTCCCCGAGGCGAGGGGAGCCAGGTAGCTCTGGCCGGTGAAGTACGGCGCGAAGGCGTCGTTCTTCTCCCCGAGGGGGAAGATCTGGTCGAATCCGTTGGACGTCATTCCGTTCTCTCCTCATCGGTTCCCGCCCAGCCCACCGGCCGTGCTGGGTGTTGTTGCGGCTCGCGCCGGGGGTCAGGCGCCGCGCTCGTCGGTGATCTTCTTCAGCTGCGTGATCGCGGTCATCGCGTTGGGCCAGCCGGCGTAGAACGCCAGATGCGTGATCGCCTCCGACAGCTCCTCCACGCTCAGCCCGTTGTCCAGGGCCGCGCCCAGGTGGTAGCCGAGCTGCTCGCCGCGGTACAGCGCCGCCAGCACGCTCACGGTCACCAGGCTCCGGTCCCGCGGCGACAGCCCGGGACGCTCCCAGACATCCTCGAACAGGACCTCGTCGGTGACCTGGACCAGCTTCGGGGCGATTGCGGCAAGCGCCTGGGGCGCGGACTGCTTCGGCATGACGGGTGACTCCTTGATCGGACGGATGGAGCGGACCGGTTCCACGGTGGGTCGGGCCGGGTTCTGCGGCAGCCGCCGTGAACCGATTCCGACCGGCTCCCGATGGCTCCGACGGCCTCTGATATCGAGGAAACCCCAGGTCAAGAAGGTGGGGAAGGGTCTGTGGTTACAGGCACTGACAGGACCCCCCACGGCTGCGCCGTCCGGCTTAGCGTGGGAGGCATGAGCACCGAGAGCGACATCCGCGAGTTCCTGGCCTCCCGCCGCGCCAAGATCACTCCGCAGCAGGCCGGGCTGCCCGCCTACGGCGGCAACCGGCGCGTGCCCGGCCTGCGCCGCGAAGAAGTCGCCCTGCTCGCCGGCGTCAGCATCGACTACTACGTCCGCCTGGAGCGCGGCCACCTCGCCGGAGCCTCCGAAGAGGTCCTCGACGCCGTCGCAGGCGCCCTCCAACTCGACGACGCCGAACGCGCCCACCTGTTCGACCTGGCCCGCGCCGCCGCCAAACGCCCCACCCGCCGCACCAAACGCCCCGCCAAAGCCCTGCCCGACAGCGTCCTGCGTGTCCTGGCTTCCATGACCGAATCCCCCGCGTTCATCCGCAACGGCCGCCTCGACATCCTCGCCACCAACCCCCTCGGCCGCGCCCTCTACGCCCCGCTATTCCCCGGGCCCACCGCGCAGACCACCAACATCGCCCGCGCCCAGTTCCTCACCCCCGGCGGCCGTGACTTCTTCCCCGACTGGGAAACCGGCGTGAACACCACCGTCGCCCTGTTGCGCACCGAGGCGGGCCGCGCACCGCACGACTCCGAGCTGACCGGGCTGATCGGCGAACTCGTCACCCGCAGCGAGGAGTTCCGCATCGCCTGGGCCAAGCACAACGTGCGCCTGCACCACACCGGCCGCAAGGCATTCCGCCACCCCGCCGTCGGCGTCCTCGCCCTTGACTTCGACGCGATGGAGCTACCGGCCCAGCCGGGGCTCACCTTGACCGCTTACAGTGCCGCCCCCGGCACCACCGACCACGACGCGCTGCGACTCCTCGCCAGCTGGGCCGCCACCGAGCACCCATCAGGCGCAGACGAACTCCCCAGCATGTCGTCGTCTGACATCACTTCTGACGGGCACTGATCGCACCAACTCCCGTCGGGCCGGTGCTGGCGGAGGTCTTTGATCCGGGAAAAGGGCTTGTGTGGGAGCGGGCGGGGGTCAGGAAGTGATTTCCTCTTCGGTGATGGACACGGTGGTGAGGTCGGCCAGGCCCGAGATGGCGAGGATCGGTGCCAGGAGGGAGCTGGCGACGAGTTCGATGTGGTCGGCGTGGGAGAAGAGCACGCTCAGGCCAGCGCTGTCGAGGTACTCGACCGCGGTGAGGTCGAGGACGACGGAGTCCGTCGTCCCTTCGAGGGCGGTGGCGAGGTCGTGCGTGTTGCTCATGTCGATCTCACCGATCGCGGTGAGCACGGAGGTGCCGTCCGGCCGTCGGCCGGGGGTCAGGGTCAGGGGCGTGGTCATCAGGCGATCCTCGTGTGCATATCGACGGTGGTTCCGGTCGGACCCGGGGTGACGGTGACTTGCTGCATCAGGGCGTGCATCAGCCCCATGCCCCGGCCTCGATGGGCGTTGCGCTCGGGCTGCGGGGTCTTCCAGCGCCCGGTGTCGGCGATGGTGAGGCGCAGCTTGTCGACGGACGCTTCGGCGCGGAAGTACACCGTGTTCCCGGGGGTGTCGCGGTGTCCGTGCTCGATGGCATTGGCGCAGGCCTCTCCGGCGGCCGCCAGGATGTTCTGCACGGTGGCCGACGGCAGGTCGCACTTGTTGTGCCGCAGGAACGCGGCCGCCTCGTCGGGGGTCCAGCAGGTGCGTTCGGCGGCGCGGGGCTTGGGCGGGACGGCGTACTTGGCGGGGTTGTAGCGCAGCCGCCAGGAGCGCACAGCGGCGTTCAGCGCGTTGCGCAGCGTCGCCATCACCCGGTACACGGTCACGCGCCCGCGGCCGGCCTCCTGCTGGGCGCGGATCCAGTCCTCGATGTGCTGGGGGCGCAGATCCGGCAGCCGGTGCCGGCCGAACGCCGGGATCAGGTCCCGCTCCACGCAGTCCGCGTACCCGGCGTAGGTGTTCGGCGCCCGATCGCCCTTCCTCGCCGCGAGCCACTCCCGCAGGAAGCCGGCCACCGTGGTGCGCCGGTTCTCGTAGACCCCGCGCAGCTCTCCGTCCAGGACCGCGGCCATCTCCCGCGCCGCCTCGGCACGGGAGGAGAACCCGCCCCGTCGGCGGGTGCGGCGCCGTCCCTCGTCGGGGGCGAGATCGACGCAGTACGTCCACTTGCCGTGCTTAACGTCCGCGGCCAGTTGCGGGCACCACGGTCCGAGTTGCTTGCCGTTGCTGTCCGAGCAGCCGCACCGCCGGTACACCCTGCCCCGCTGTGGACGCTGTCCCATCAACCCCTCCTTGCACTCGGTGCTCTCTGGCACCAAGGCTTTCCGGTGGGTTCGGCGTGTCGGCAGGGCGTACGGAGCCGGGCGCGCAGCACGCGGCGGCCGGGCGGCGGCGACACGCGCCAGGCGACACACCGAACGGGAGATCACGGCACGTAGTCGATGGGTAGGCGTCCCTGATCCCTGCTGTGGAGGCTGCTCGACAGGCGGACCAGCAGGCCGAGGTTTGGGCAGACATCCTGGCAGGTAGCGGGCGGCCGACGGAGGGTTGTTACTCCTCGTGTCCGAGCCCCGGGCTGGGCCTTGGGACCATTTTGGGCTGGGGGTCAAGGGGTCGCAGGTTCAAATCCTGTCGTCCCGACAGTGATGTCGGTTGTGGGAGCCGGTACTTGGGAGACCAGGTGTCGGCTCTTCCTGTTGCCGTGTCAGGTGGTGGTCGCATGGTGGTGGCCGGACCACATGGGCCGGTTCTCGGTGGGGTCGTCGAGGCGCGGGGTGCGGTTGGCGGGGCGTGGCCGGTGGGGACGGATGCGGGGGCGTGGTGATCGCCTCGGAAAGGGCCGGGTGCGTGAGGGTCCGCGCTTCCCGGTGTGCTCCTGAGCTGCGAGCACCGTGCGACCACCAGGCCGGTGGAACCAGCCCTGACGTGCGGTTCTCCCTTGGTCGGCGGCAAAGGGGGATTCGCGGCTTCCCGCTGCGCGGTGCTGCTCGGGTGGGGCGGTCGCGGTGGGTGGCGGCGGTTTCGCGGACGAGTTGGGCGAAGCGTTCGCGGCTACCCCGCGCGTCTCCGCACGTTCCCGCGCGTCTCCGCGAGCGTGGCGCGGCCGACCTGACGCTCCCGCCGGTCCGGTGTCTCCGGAGGGCTTCTGGGTCGGGCGGAGTCAGCGGTCGCCTCCCGCCGCTCTGCGGACGCCCGGTCGCTGGAGGCACCGCATCCGGGCATCGGTACTGCCCCGGCGGCGCAGTGGCGGGTGTCCGTTCGATCCGGAGGGGACGCACGGCCGGCTCCGCATCGCGCGTTCCCCCCGCGGCCGAGTGCCGGGTCGGTCAGAGCTTGTACATCGTGGCGTAGGGCTGGGTGATGCGTTCGCGTCGTGATCCGAAGTCGACGAGCACCGCGATGTCGCTGTCTCCTTCGACCTCGACGGCCCGGCCGAGGCCGTACTGGTCGTGGGTGACGCGGTCGCCGACGGCGAAGTGCTTGCGTGGTGCTTCGGTCCGGGCTTTGAAGGGGCTGGCGGGCAGGACGCGGCGGGCTGCTACAAATTTCCTCATCTCCTGCAGTATGCGCCGAAAATCGTGACAGCGGCCCTTTTCCGGCGTCTCGGTTTCGGAGCTGCGGCAAGAATCTCGCGCATGCCGCCCGCAATGATCACCGATGGTGCCGGTGGGCGCGGTGAGGGCCCGGAGCGGTGGGGCGGGCCCTCGACGGCCCGCACGATCCGCCCGTCCGGGGAAGCCGCCGGCGGGCTCCGAAGGTGCTGCGCTGGATGTCCAACCAGGCTGGAAGCGAGGCAAGTTGGCGGTTCCTCGGTCTCGTGGTCGGTGGTGCCCGGCGAGAGGTGTCGTGGGGCCGGGCGCGGAATTTCCGCCCGTTGCGGGCCTGGGCCTGCTAGGGTCTCTCTTGGTTGCAGTAGTGGTTCCCATGAACTTTGTGTGCGCCTGCTGGTGTGTCGCAGGCGCATTTTTATTTCCCGGGTCGTTTCCCGGGTGGGTGCTCATCGCGGTGACTCGAAGTGCGCGCCGCGTGCTCTTCGGAAAGCCCCTTGAAGGAGATTTATTTATGGCTAATGGCACTGTGAAGTGGTTCAACTCGGAAAAGGGTTTCGGCTTCATCGAGCAGGAGGGCGGCGGTCCTGACGTGTTCGCCCACTACTCGAACATCAACGCCGGCGGCTTCCGTGAGCTGCTTGAGGGCCAGAAGGTCGAGTTCGACGTCACGCAGGGCCAGAAGGGCCCGCAGGCCGAGAACATTCGTCCGCTGTAGTTTTTCTGCTGGGGCACCCGCCTGGCAGCGAGGGGCCCGCACCGCGTACATGCCCGGTGCGGGCCCCTCGGCATTGCACCACCGCGCACGACCCCGGCCGCCCAGGCCCCTGGCTCCGCCACCGGCAGCCCATCCGCACGCGAGACGCTCGGTGCCGCGTCCGGATCGGCGCCCCTGCCGTGACATCCCACGGTTCGAGGTTCTGCGTTCCCGCCTTTCTCGGTGAGCGCCGACCGCAGGTGACGTGCCGCACGGTTCCACCGTCCACGCCCCGCCCGTCGTACTTCTCGGCCCGTTCCCCTGCGGGCTCCGCCGGCGCCACCGCGCTGCGGAGCCGCGCCGTGGCGGGCCGCCCAGGAAGGTTTCCCATGAACCGCTCCAGTCGCTCCTCGTACCAGCACGCCAACTCCCGCTCCGGCACCGGTTTCCGGTCGCGTGCCCGTGGCGGCTCCTCCTCCGACGGCAGTTCCTTCTACGGCGACCGCCCCGCCGGCGGACGGTCCTCCGGCGGGGCGGTCGCCGGCCGGAAGGGCCGTCAGGGCGCCTCCCCGCAGGGCGAGTTCGCGATGCCGGTGAGCACCACCCCGGCGCTGCCGGCCGTCGAGTCCTTCGAGGAACTGGACATGCCGAACGCGCTGCTGGCGGTGCTGACCCGCCAGGGCGTCACCACGCCGTTCCCGATCCAGGCCGCCACCCTGCCGAACTCGCTGGCCGGGCGCGACGTCCTGGGCCGCGGCCGCACCGGCTCGGGCAAGACCATCGCGTTCGGCCTCGCCGTGCTGGCCCGCACCGCCGGACGGAAGGCCGAGCCCCGGCGCCCGCTGGCCCTGGTGCTGGTGCCGACCCGTGAGCTCGCGCAGCAGGTCACCGAGGCGCTCACGCCCTTCGCCCACGCGGTGCGGCTGCGGATGGCGACCGTGGTGGGAGGGGTGTCGATCGGGCGCCAGGCGCAGGCGCTGAACCGCGGCGCGGAGGTCGTGGTGGCCACCCCGGGCCGCCTCAAGGACCTGATCCAGCGCGGCGACTGCCAACTGGACGGCGTCGCGGTCACCGTGCTCGACGAGGCCGACCAGATGGCCGACATGGGCTTCCTGCCGCAGGTCACCGAACTGCTCCAGCAGGTCGCCGAGGGCTGCCAGACGATGCTCTTCTCCGCCACCCTGGACCGCAACGTCGACCGGCTGGTGCGCACCTTCCTCAAGGACCCGGTCACGCACTCGGTCGACCCCTCGGCCGGGGCGGTCAGCACCATGGAGCACCACGTGCTGCACGTGCAGACCGGCGACAAGGACGCCACGATCGCCCACATCGCCTCCCGCGACGGCGGGGTGATCATGTTCACCGACACCAAGCACGGCGCGGACCGCCTGGTGCAGGACCTCCTGTCCAACGGGGTGAAGGCGGCCGCCCTGCACGGCGGCAAGTCCCAGCCGGAGCGCACCCGCACCCTGGAGCAGTTCCGCACCGGCGCGGTGACCGCGCTGATCGCCACCAACGTCGCCGCCCGCGGCATCCACGTCGAAGGCCTCGACCTGGTCGTCAACCTGGCTCCCCCGAGCGACCACAAGGACTACCTCCACCGGGCCGGACGCACCGCCCGGGCCGGTGAGTCCGGCACCGTCGTCACGCTGGTGCTGCCCAACCAGCGCCGGGAGATGGCGCGGATGATGACCACCGCCGCCATCACCCCCACCTCCACCCGGGTCCACTCCACCGACGAGGAACTGGCCCGCATCACCGGCGCCCGGGTGCCCACCGGCATCCCCACCGTGATCGCGGCCCCTGCCGTCGAGCGCCCGAGCCGCAGCGCCCCCTCGCGCCGCAACCGCCGTCGTCGTCCGGCCTCCGGCCGCGGCACGCAGAACGCCGGCCGCCGCCAGGCGGCGCCCGACCGCGTCACCCTCGCCGCATAGCCCGGTGGGCGTGCCCCCGGCTCCGCCGCACGGAGAACGGGCACGCCGACCTCGTGGCAGGAAGCGCCGCACCTCGTGATGACCGCACACCCCGCCCACGCCGCCCCGCAGACCGGAGCGCCGCCGTCACCGACGGAACCGACACGGAGGAACCGCCCATGAGCACCACCCTTGAGCGCCCGAGCACCGACCTCACCGTCGGGGAACTCATGCAGCCTCCCGGCCTGCAGATCAGTGACGACGCCACGGCGGACACCGCGATGGACGTCCTGCTCAGCTCCGGCACCGGCCACCTGCTGGTCCGCGACGAGGACGGCCGCTGCGCCGGGCTGCTGACCCGCCTGCACCTCGCGCCGTTCCAAGCCCGCTCCTGGTACACCGAACGCACCCGGGTCCGCGACATCCTCCACGACCGCGGCCCTTTCGCCACCGCCTCCATGCCCGTAGCCCTCGCGGCCGCCGCGATGCGCTCGCGCGGCCTCGACGCATGGCCCGTCATCGACCACGACGGCCACGCCATCGGCCTGCTCACCGCTTAGGAGCGCACGCCCGCGCTGTCAGCGGCGGCGGCCGCCGCCGCCGACGTGGCGGTCGTTGGCCAGTGCGGTCAGCGGGCCGTACTCACAGGCGAGCTCGTTCCAGGTCAGGACCTCGCCGCAGCGGTCCGGGAACGTCTTCGGGTCGAATTCGGGCATGGTCCAGGTGCCGGTGCCCCGGTCGCGCAGCCACAGGTCCCCGTCACCGTCGACCACGGTCGGCGGGGCCGGTACGGGATCGTCCTGTTCGGTGGGGTCCCAGGTGACCCGGCCGGGGTGGGAGGCGCGGCGCAGCTCGGTGGTGGCCAGCCGTGCGGCCAAGTCGCGGGTGGACTCTTCGGTGTCCTTGACCGACGCGAGTCGGTACGCGTCGTCGAGGACGGGCAGGGCTGGGTTCTGGCTGCGCTTGGAACTCATACGCCGGCTACCTCCGTAGGGGGCGCCACATCCGTTATGGCACCCCGTGCAGGGACACGGTATCCGAGGCGGGAGCGGTGCCGGTCACGACCGCCGTTCAGGCGGAGGGGATGGAGGACGCCGGGGTGTCGGGGCCGGGTGGCGGGCTGATCCCGGACGTGACGCAGCCGCGGTGGTGCGGGGGAGCGGTGTCGTGGGGGCGGACGGCTTCGCTGGGTGGCGGCTGATCGGCCGGTCACCTCACCCGGCCCGCCGGGTCGCCCGCCGGGGCGTCCGCGAGTGCGATGGCGGCTGTGACGCGCTTGCCCACGATCTCGCGGAGGACCTCGAAGCGCCGGCTGACGGCCAGCACGGTCTCCAGGCCGTGGCGGCCGATCCGGGCCGGGTCGGGGGCGTGTGCCATGGGGAGGGTGGGCTCGCTGTCCCACACGCTGATCTCCACGGCACCGTCGGTGATCGTCAGCTCCAGCAGGCACGGCCCCGGCGCGTACTTGCGGGCGTTGGTCACCAGCTCGGAGACGACCAGCTGGACCGCGTCCACGACCCGCTCCGAGACCGCGAGCACGTGGGTGTCGCGCGCCCGGGTCAGGAAGTCCCGGGCGCTTCGGCGGGCCCACGCCAGCGGCTCACCGTCGACGAACACCGTCATCGACGGTTCCGGACGGACCTCCAGGGACCGGGTCCCGCTCCTACGCGTCATCTGCCGCACCGCTACCTCTCTCGGAGCAGCCGGAGCTGCGGCGTGCTCATACCCTCCGTCCGGCCCCGTACGCACATCCCGGAGAACCGGTGGGGCAGGAAGGGAAGAACGACGGTCCGCGGGTCAGGTGTCGGCTGCCGGCGGTGGTGGCGGTCATCTCGGCGGCGCGGCCCATGGTGCAGGCGGGGTAGTCGTCGTCGAAGCTGCTTGCGGTGGTGAGTCGGTTGGTGGCCGTGGTCACCGCACCTCTGCGAGTGGGGTTTCAGGAACGCGTGGAGGGGCCCCGGTGCCGTTGCGGCTCCGGGGCCCCGAAGGGGATTTCACCGTCTACCGGCCCTGAGCCGGTCCTTGTGTCCGCGAGTCCTCCGGGGAGGATGATCGCGGGGATCGCGCATGCGTGACCGGAAACCACCGTCCTTCGTGCTTCGAGGGGTCTGCGGTGTCCGGCCGGACGAGAACTGCTTCATCTCACGGGCCGGGCGGTCCTGATGGCGCTTGCGCCCTCCGTTCTTCCTCCGCGTCGACTGACATCCTGCGAACTTCTTTAGAAATGCCGCCAGTTCGTGTCTGGCGAGCCCTTCCGACTGCTGGCCACGAGAGAAGCACCAACCACGCCCGATGAGAATGTCTACTCCGGCCAAGGTAGATTTTCCAGTGTCCGAAAGAGAGATAATCTTCGGTCCGCGCACGGCTCGGAACACGCCGGACGCGACCAGGGGCAACGCGCGGGAGGGTGAACGGTGGAAGGAGCCCGGGACGAGAAGTACGGGCCGTTGCTGTTTCCGGCGGGCTGGAAGGCGCTTCCGCGGTGTCGCGGGAGACTCCGCGGCGGGGGCTGGCGCCGGGAGGGCTCATCCCGGACCGCCGGGGGCGGTGTGCGTGATTCCGGCCGCGGGCGGTGCCCTGCTCCGGCCGGATCCGGTCCCTCCTTCGGTGCGCGTCCATTGGTGTGCTTGAACCGGACGGCGCCGCCGGGCAGGATCGGGACGCACACCGCCCTTCGCCCGAAGGAGACTTGGCCGTGTCCGCCGCCGAGCCCACCGACCCCGTGGCCCTGCCCGCCGATGCGGGGCTGCGGATCACCTCCACCGACGTCCTGACCTCCGGCCGCAACCGCCGGGTGCGCGTGGTGCGACTGGAGGGGGAGATGGACCAGTCCCGGCGGCACCATCTGGAGAGGGCGCTGACCGCGGCGCTCGCCTCTCGTCCGGCCCTGCTGGTGGTGGACCTCGGCGCCCTCGCCTTCTGTGACTCCAGCGGCTTGAACGCCCTCGTCCACGCCCGGCGCAACGCCCAGGACACCGGTGCCCGGATGGTCCTGGCCGCGCCCACCGGGCCGGTGCGGTGGCTCCTGGAGATCACCGGCATGCGCCAGGTCTTCGACATCCACCCCGACGTCGAGAGCGCCCTCGCCGAGCAGCCCCGCCCCTGAACCGCCGCACGCACCGAATCCGGGCCGGGCCCCACCGCCTGCGGCGCGCCGGGGGTTCGGTCCCGTCCCGCGCCCGGGACCGCGTCGTTCCGGCCGAACGTGACACCCGGGCGCTTGCGTCGAGGAACGGCGCGCGAGGCCCCGGCCCGTGCGACCCTCCCTGTCACCCGGGCCTGGGCGCCGAGTTGCCGTGCGGCCGGGGCGGCGCCCCGGAGGGGACGCTCAGCCAGGACCCTGGGGGTCGAGGCCCGGCTCCCCTCCGGTACACGCGGGTCACGGCGCGGGGCCACACCCATGGGTGACGGGTGGTCAGGAGGTTGACCGCCCCTCGCGGACCGGGTTCGTGGCGTCAGTCCTGCCAGCGGACGTAGCGGTCGTCGAACTCCCCGCCGGCGCAGAACTCGCGGCGCTCGCGGATGTCGGAGGCGACCCAGCCGCCGCCCTCGACGCACTGCTCCACGGTGACCGCCGGGTCGAGGTGGCGGGTGTGCGCGGCGGCGGTGGCCGGGGCGGCGCCGAGGGTGAGGACGGCGGCGGCGAGGACGACGAGCGAGGCGAAGCGCCTGGTGATCGTCATGCCCGGACAACGAGCACCCGGGGCCGACGGCACGAGTGCTCACCCGCCCGGTGGCCCGGGGTCCGTTCGTGGGGGGTGAGAACAGGGGCCGGTGCCTCACACTGCCAGGGCAGGTGGCGGACGTCGATCAGGCGAGGGGGCCGGTGACGCCGTGCTTCCTGAGCCACGCGCCGCACTGGTCGCTGGTCGCCCTGGTGGTCGTGCTGGCCGCGCTGACCTCCGGCGCGGGCGGCACGACCCGGGCGCTGCTCGGCCGTGCGGTACCGGCCCGGCTGCTCGGTCCGGCCTTCGCCTTCGACGCCGCGATGCTCGAAGTCTGCGTGGTCAGCGCGCCGTTCCTGGTCACCGCCTTCACCGCGTTCAGCTCGGTCGGCGCGCTCATCGCGACCGGCGCGCTGACTCTGAGCGGTGCCCTGCTGGTGATCCTGCTGGCCCGTCGGCCGGAGATCGCCGGCGCCGAGCAGCCCGCCGAGGAGGAGCAGCCGGCAGCCGAGGCCGGGCGGACCGGACCACGGCCTTCGCTGTGGCGCAACCGCCGGTTCTACTTCTGGCTGCTGGTCGGCTTCGCCTTCGGCTACCTGATCGGCACCGCTGACGTCGGGGCGCTGCCGCTGGCGCTGTCCTTCGGCGGTGGCCGGCTCCAGGCCTCGATCATGATCGCGGTGCTGGCCGGGGGCAGCGCGACCGCCGGCCTCTGCTACGCCTGGCCGAGGTGGCCCGATGGACCGAGCAGGCCGGCTGCCGCGGGCTGCTGATCCACTCCGACAACACGCTGACCGATCCGTGGGCAACCGCGCAGCTCGTCCTCCAGCACACCCGGCGGCTTCAGCTGCCACCTGCGGGCGCTCGGCTGCACGCCGGACCACGACCTGCGGTACGAACGGCTGGTGGAGTACGCGGCGGTCATGCGGGCCCTGCTGTCCGGCGGCCGGCCGGTGACCCACGCCGGCGCGTACTACCGGCTCAACTCGGCGGAGTTGAACCCACCGGCGGACCCGGCTCTGGCACCGCGCTTCGTGGTCTCCGGCTCGTCGCCCGCGTCCGTGCGCACCTCCGAGCGGCTGGGGGGTGCTGCGCTTCTCCTATCCGCAGCCGGTGGAGGACTACCGGCCGGAGGCGCTCCCCGGGACCGGCTGCCGGATCGGCGTGATCGCCCGCGCGGACCCGGCGCAGGCCTGGGCGGTCGCGCACCGCCGGTTCCCGGTCGACCCGGACGGCGAGAAGCGGCACGATCTGGCCTCCCACGTGGTCGAGTCGCACTGGCACCGCGGCCTGTCCGCGCAGGCCGCCGTGGACGCCGCGCCGCGTGGGACCTACTGGCTCTACCCGTTCCGCACCTACCGGACCTTCCGCCCGTACCTCGTCGGCAGCTACGCGGAGGGTGGCGGGGCAGCCTTCCGGCCGGAAATCTGCAGCAGGACGACCTGCTTCCTTCGGAGGCCACGTGGGGCGGTGATCCGATCGTCGACGTGCTCGGGCGCAGGTCCAGGAGTCGGCGGTGGCCGAACGCCGGGACCGGGACCCGTTGGCCCACGGACGTGTTCGGCGCCCGCCGCGCCTTCTGCAGGGTGCTGAAGGCGGGGGCAACTCGCCGGGTGGGGAGGTGCGGTGGCGGTGGCGGGGCGGGGCCGGTCAGATGAGGCGGTCGTGGTGGGTGGCGGCGGTTCGGCGGATGAGGTGGGCGAAGCGTTCGTGGCTGCGGCGTTGGTGTTCCTCGGCCTGTTCGTCGTCCCAGTCTTCGGCGTCGCCGAGGTCTTCGTCCTCGTCGTCTTCGCCGGACTCGCTGTGCAGGAGCCAGCAGCCGTGGATACCGGCGAGGAGGTCTTCGAGGAGGTCGCGGGCGGGGCGTTTGGGGTCGAGGGGGGTGAGGCGGACGGCGACGTCGTCGAGGTCGGGGGCGGTTTGGCCGGTGTGTTCGGCGACGGTCTCCTCGAAGTCTTCGAGTTGGTCGCGCAGGGCGACGGGGTCGAGGAGCAGGCCGTCGGTGATGTGCATGGCGTGGCGGACGAGGGCGGTGACGGCTTCGTTCGGGGTGGCGCCGTCCTGGAGGAGGCCGAGGACGAGGGTGGGGGTCTCGTGGGGGAGGGATTCGATGGTGTCGGCTGCGAGGACGACGTCGGTGGGGTCCTCGCCGGAGGATCGGGCGGCGACCTCGGCCGCGGCGGCGAGCCAGTGGGCGGCGGCGACGGCGGCCGCGGTGGGGTCGACGGTGGAGAACAGTTCGGCGGGGCCGAAGGGGTCCTGCTCCAGGAGCCGGTCGGCGGCGGCGACCTGGACGGGGGAGGCGTCCTCGCGGCTGAGGAGGACGGCCTGCTGGGCGCGGTGGGTGAGGTCGCCGAGTTCGGCGCTCTCCACGGCGGCGAGTTCGCGGGCGGCCTCGGCGAGGACGGCCGCGGTCAGGGCTTCGTCGGCCAGGTGGTGGAGGGCGCGGCCGATGCGGTGGGCGGATTCGGTCAGTGGGCTGTAGGAGACCGCCAGGGTGCCGCCGTGGGGCAGGTGCGGTTCGGCGATCGCGCCGGGGACCTGGTCGAAGGCTTCGCGTTCCTTCTCGCGGCGCCAGCCCTCGCTGTCCGGTTCGAGGGAGCCGGCGGCGCTGGCCGGGTGGGTGTAGGTGCGCCAGGCGGCGTCGGAGAGTTGGGTGAGGGAGCGGGCCAGGGCCAGCAGGGCGGAGGGGTCCGCGCCGTTCGGCAGGGCGGCGACGCGGGTGGAGAGGTCGCCCTCGCCGGTGCCCCATGAGGCGATCAGTTGATGCTGGTCGGGGTCGACGCTGTAGCGCGTCATGGGCCGTACCTCCGATGCCTGTTCTGGGACTGCCGGCGCCGGGCAATTCTGACGCACCGGCAGGCGGCGGGAGCGGCGAATCGCAGGAGGCGCCGTACGGCCGGGCGGGCACGGGACTTCACCGGCCGGCCCGGCCCCGGCGCGGTCCCGGTCCGGCGGTCGGCCGGGCCGGGCGGGGCGCGGGTGGCCCGGTGCGGCGGAGGGTGGTCGCGGCGGTGGGGCCGGTGGGGTCGGTGGGGCCGTCGGGTTGGAGTTCGATGGCGCGGCGCAGCGGTTCCATGCGGCGGGGGAGGGGGTGCCAGCCGGGTTGTCCGGCCATGTCGGTGTTGAGGTCGTGGACGGCGCGGGCGTAGGCGCGGGCGAGGCCGCGGAAGTGCAGCGGGAGGCCGGGGCGGGGGTGGCCGCTGGGGGCGATGCTGACCCACAGGGCGGCGGTGGTCTCGTTGTCCGGGCCGGGGGGACGGGCGGCGTCGCGGACGGTGAGGCGGGCGCGGACGGTGAGCCACTGGCGCAGCGCGGCGCGGGTGGTGCCGGAGAGGGCGATGGTCTCGGTGACGGGCGGGGCGTGCGGGTCGCGGTGCTGGGGGAGGCGGGTGAGGCGGATCGTGCCGCGGCGCAGGTCGAGGTCGTGGGTGCGCAGGGCGCAGAGTTCCCCGGCGCGGCAGCCGGTGTCCAGGACGGTGGCGATGATGGCGAGGATGCGGGTGCGGGCGGCGCTCTGGCCGGGGCGGGTGGCGCTCTCCAGGTGGCCCAGCAGGATGCTGCGGGAGCGGGCGGCGACCACCTCCCGGAGGGCGACGGCGGGCCGGTCGCGGTCGGGGAGGGCGAGGGGCAGGCCCGCCTCGGTGGCGAGGATGCGCAGGCAGTCCTCGCGCACCCGCATGGACGCGGGGGAGGGCTGGTCGGGTCGGGCGGCGGGTTTGCGGCGCAGCAGGCCCTGTTCGGCGGCGGTGAGGTAGGCGGCGAGGGTGGCGGGGGCCAGGAGCGCGTCGAGGGAGGCGGCGGCGGTCGGCGGGACCGCGCCGCGTTCCAGGGCGGTGCGCAACTCCCCGGCGACCCAGCGCAGTTGCTTCGCGCGGGAGGCGCCGGTGGGCGGCCGGCAGGCCCGGTCGACCACCGCGTCCAGGGCCTCGATGGAGGGTGCCGCTGCCGTCGGTGCGTCCGCCATGGATGCCACCCTAGCGCCGGGGGCGGACGGTTCCCGGGTCGGACGGTTCCCGGGCGGGAGGGTTCCCGGGCGGGGGGTCCCAGGCGGGAGGGTTCCCGGGCGGGAGGGGTCCGGCATCTCCCGGACATCTCCCACAAGAGTATGTATGTATGAATAACTGGCTTGAAGCGGGATCGTCGGGTGGGGCCGATGCCGTGGTGCCCTCCTGGCCCGGCTCGCCATATGCCGTGGTGACCGTCCTTCGGCAGCAGTCGGGGGTGCGGAACTACCGCGCGGCGGGCGGGAGTTCGCCGGAGCCGCGGGGGATGAGGCGGGTGGGGACGGTGACGGTGCGGGCCCGGGTGCGGTCGCCGTCGAGGCGGGCGAGGGCGAGGGTGGCGGCGGCGGTGCCGATGGCGGTGGGGTCCTGGGCGACGGTGGTGATGGCGGGCTCCAGGACTTCGGCGAAGGGCAGGTCGTCGAAGGAGACCAGGGCGACGTCGCGTCGGCCGGCCCGGGTGGTGCCCAGGACGGTGCCCATGGCGGCGAAGTTGTTGGCGGCGAGGATCGCGGTGGGCGGCCGCGGGTCGCGCAGGGCGCGCTGGACGGCGTCGGCGGCCTCGGTCTCGGTGTGGCCGTCGAGGACGAGGTTGCGGTCGTAGGGGAGTTGGGTGGCGTCGAGGGCTTCGCGGTAGCCGGCCAGGCGCTCGCGGCGGGTGTAGAGGGTGGTGGGGCGGTCGCCGACGAAGGCGATGCGGCGGTGTCCGGCGGCGATCAGGTGGGCGGTGCCCGTGCGGGCGCCGTCCCGGTTGGAGCTGACCACGCTGTCGGCGGCCAGGCCGGTGCCGGGGCGGTCGAGGAAGACCACCGGCAGGCCGCTGGTGCGGGCGGTGCGCAGGTGGGCGTGGTCGGCGCCGGCGGTGGGGACGACCATCAGGGCGCTGACCCGGCGGGCCAGGAAGGTGTCGATGAGGGCGCGTTCGCGTGCGGGGTCGTCGGCGCAGGAGCCCATCAGCAGGGTGAGTCCGCGTTCGCGCACGGCGCTCTCGATGCCGCCGGCGACGGAGCCGAAGAACGGGTTGCCCATGTCGGGGATGATCAGGCCGACGGTGCTGTCGGGGCCGCCGACGCGGATGTTGCGGGCCATCAGGTTGGGCTGGAAGCCGAGCTTCTCGACCGCGGCCATGACCTTCTCCCGGGTCTGTCGGGAGGTCGGCCCGTCGCCGTTGAGCACCCGGGAGACGGTCTTGGCGCTGACGCCGACCTCCTGGGCGACGTCGGCGAGCGTCGTGCGACGGGGCGAGGCCATGGACCACCGTTCCGGCTTCGTCGGGCCCGGGCCCCGCCGCGGCGGGGCCCGCTCTGGTCAGTTCGGGCGGACGCCCGCGGCCTTCGCGGCGGCGGCGTCCGCCACGACAGTACCGCCGCCGTTCCGGCGGACCGGTCGGGACGGCAGCGGGGTGGGAGATCTAGGGAGAGCGCTCTCCCTGATGGCGGGTCGAAGCCTGCCAGGACGTTCTCCCGCGGCCGTCATCGTGAGGTGGGGGAGAAATTCAACTCTTGAACAGAAGGTCGCCCGGTCACTCCCGGGAGATCCACCGGTCGGATCGCCCCGATCTCGTGTTGTCCATGGACGGCCGCACATGTCTCCCTGCCTCGGGCGCCACTCCGCTTTGGGGCTCTGACCTCGGATTGGGTCAATCTTGTGTAGTGCGAATGAACGAGTGCGGTCCGGGTTGCACGGAATGTCCAACCCGTCATTCGTATATCGGTTCTCGCTGCACCGATTACTGTTCAACTTTTCTGGATCTGTTCACTTCATTGACTCGGATGCGACGCGGCGCAATCATCGCGTGTTGAGAGAGCGCTCTCTCGGTCATGACCACGTCAGGAGAGATGTTGTGACAGGTAGCCCCCCACATCGCGCCTTCGCCGCACCACCCCGCCCCCTGATCCTCGCGTTCGTCGCCGTCCTGATCGCGACCCTCGCGCTCGCCGTGAACCAGGCCGCCCCCGCCCGGGCCGCAGGCACCCTGCTGTCGCAGGGGAAGACCGCCACCGCCTCCTCCACCGAGAACGGCGGGACGCCGGCCTCCGCCGCGGTCGACGGCAACACCGGCACCCGCTGGTCCTCGGCCGCCGCCGACCCGCAGTGGCTGCAGGTCGACCTCGGCGCCACGGACACCGTCACCTCCGTCGTCCTCACCTGGGAGGCCGCGTACGCCAAGGCGTACCGGATCCAGACCTCCACCGACGGCACCACCTGGACGGACGTCTACACGACCACGACCGGGCAGGGCGGCTCCGAGACCCTGGCCGTGAACGGCACGGGGCGCTACGTCCGGATCCTCGGCACCCAGCGCGCCACCCAGTACGGCTACTCGCTCTGGGAGTTCCAGGTCTACGGCACGGCGGGCACCGGCACCGGCACCGGCGCCTGCTCGACCACCAACGCCGCCCTGAACAAGGCCGCCACCGCCTCCTCCACCGAGAACGGCGGCACCCCGGCCTCCGCCGCGGTCGACGGCAACACCGGCACCCGCTGGTCCTCGGCCGCCGCCGACCCGCAGTGGATCCAGGTCGACCTCGGCTCCTCGCAGAACGTCTGCGGCGTCCAGCTGTCCTGGGAGAACGCGTACGCCAAGGCGTACCAGGTCCAGGTCTCGGCGGACGGCGCCACCTGGAACACCGTCTACTCGACGGCCGACGGCCGCGGCGCGACCGAGCTGATCACCCTGACCGGCACCGGCCGGTACGTCCGCGTCCTCGGCACCCAGCGCGCCACCCAGTACGGCTACTCGCTCTGGGAGTTCCAGGTCTTCACCGGCGGCGGGGGCGGTAACCCGGGCGGCGGGAAGACCCTGCTCTCGTACGGCAAGCCCGGCACCGCCTCGACCTCCCAGGACAGCGGCAACTGCCCGGGCTGCGCGCCGGCCAAGGCCTTCGACGAGGACCCGGCGACCCGCTGGGCGACCAGCGACACCAACGGCTGGGTCGACCCGGGCTGGATCTCGGTCGACCTCGGCGCGACCGCGCACGTCACCCAGGTGGTGCTGCAGTGGGACCCGGCGTACGCCAAGTCGTACCAGATCCAGGTCTCGCCGGACGGCAGCAACTGGACCAGCATCTACTCCACCACCACCGGCAAGGGCTTCAAGGAGACCCTCGACGTGGACGGCACCGGCCGGTACGTGCGGATGTACGGCACCCAGCGCGCCACCCCGTACGGCTACTCGCTGTGGACCTTCGACGTGTACGGCACCGGCGGCAGCCCCACCGCCCCGCCCGCCCTGCCGCCGAACCCGGCCAACCCGCCGCGCCTGGTGTGGAGCGACGAGTTCAACGGCGCCGCGAACACCAAGCCGGACCCCGCCAAGTGGACCCAGGACCCGGGCAACGGCCAGAACGGCGAGCTGGAGCTCTACACCAACGGCGACAACACCAACCTGGACGGCAACGGCAACCTCGTCATCGAGGCCCGCAAGGAGGCCAACGGCCAGTACACCTCCGGCCGGATCAACACCCACGGCCACCTCGACTTCACCTACGGGCACGTCGAGGCCCGGATCAAGGTCAGCGGCACCCAGGGCCTGTGGCCCGCGTTCTGGATGCTCGGCTCGAACTTCAAGTCCGGCACGCCGTGGCCGAACTGCGGTGAGATCGACATCATGGAGCACGTCGGCAAGGTCGCGGACTCGGTGTACTCCACCCTGCACGCCCCGGCCTACAACGGCGGGGGCGGCTACGGCTCGCCGTACACCCTCGCCGGGTCGGACTTCGCCTCCGACTTCCACACCTACGCCGTCGACTGGGACTCCACCCACATGACGTTCGCGGTGGACGGCCACAGCTTCTTCACCGTCGACCGCTCGACGCTGGAGCAGACCCGCGGCCCCTGGGTGTACGACCACCCGTTCTACATCATCCTCAACAACGCCGTCGGCGGTGACTGGCCCGGCAACCCGGACGCCACCACCGTCCTGCCGCAGAAGATGATCGTCGACTACGTCCGCGTCTCGCAGTGACCACGGGCTCCGGGACCGGCCGGTCCGGTCCCGGAGCTCCTCCCCGCTCCCACCCCCACCCCCGCGCCCCGAGCCGTCGGCCGGGGCGCCCTTCCGCCGACTGGAGCCGTCGTGCGCCGTCCTCATCTGCGAACCGCCCTGGCCGGGCCACTCGCCGCCCTCCTGGTGGCCGGGGCCCTGGCCACCCTCGGCAGTCCGGCGGCGAGCGCCGCCGACCAGCCGTGGACCAATGCCGCCCAGACCCCCGAACAGCGCGCCGACGAACTGCTCGCCGCGATGACCCAGGCCGAGAAGCTGACCATGCTGCACGGCGGGCCGTCCTGCGGCTACGCGGGCTGCGTCCCGGCCAACACCCGGCTCGGCATCCCCGCGCTGCACTTCCAGGACGGCCCGGTGGGCGCCGGGGACGGCCTGACCGGCGTGACCCAGCTCGCGGCCCCGGTGGCCGGCGCGGCCAGCTGGGACCCGGAGCTGATGCGCGCGTACGGCCAGGTGCTCGGCGCCGAGCAGTGGGGCAAGGGCACCAACGTGGTGCTCGCCCCGACCGTCAACATCGTCCGGGACCCGCGCTGGGGCCGGGCCTTCGAGTCGTTCGGCGAGGACCCGTACCTGGCCGGGCAGATCGGCGCCGCCGACATCGCGGGCATCCAGAGCCAGGGCCCGATGGCCCAGGTGAAGCACTTCGCGGTCTACAACCAGGAGACCAACCGCAACTCGCTCGCCGACAACGCGGTGGTCTCCGACCGGGCCGAGCGGGAGATCTACCTGCCGGCCTTCGAGGCCGCCGTCCAGCAGGGCGTCGACTCGGCGATGTGCTCGTACTCGGCGGTCAACGGCGCCTTCGCCTGCGAGAACGGGCCGCTGCTGAACGGCGTCCTCAAGGGCGACCTCGGCTTCAAGGGCTTCGTCACCGCGGACTGGGGCGCCACCCACTCCACCGTCGCCTCGGCCAACAACGGCCTGGACGTGGAGATGCCGGGCAGCGACTACTACGGCACCGCGCTGACCAACGCCGTCAACGCCGGGCAGGTGTCGCAGGCGACGATCGACGACCACGTCCGCCGGGTGCTGGTGCCGATGTTCCGCCGCGGCCTCTTCGACCACCCGCAGAACGGCAACCGGGACGCGGTGGTCACCACCGCCGCGAACGCCGCCGTCGCGCAGCAGGTCGCCGAGCAGGGCAGCGTCCTGCTGAAGAACGACGCCGCGGTGCTGCCCGTGGCGCCGTCGGTGAAGTCGATCGCGGTGATCGGCGACGACGCCGGGGCGGGCGTGATGACCCAGGGCGGCGGCAGCGCCGCCGTCAACGCCCCGCACGTGGTGACGCCCTACCAGGGCATCAAGGCCCGCGCCGGGGCCGGGACCACGGTGACGTTCGCCCAGGGCGGCCCGTCCGCCGACGGTTCGCTGCCGCCGGTGCCCTCCAGCGCGCTCAAGCCGTCCAGCGGCACCGGCACCGGCCTGTACGGCGAGTACCACAACAGCACCGACCTGTCCGGCCCGGTGGTGGCGAGCCGGGTCGACGCGGCCGTCGACACGGTCTGGGGCGGCCAGTCGCCCGCCGCCGGGGTCAACGCCACCAACTGGTCGGTGAAGTGGACCGGCACGCTGACCCCGCCCACCAGCGGCAGCTACCAGTTCTCGCTGAACAGCGACGACGGCAGCCGCCTGCTCGTCAACGGCCAGCAGGTGATCAACAACTGGTACAACCAGGGCCCCACCACCCGCACCGGCAGCGTCACCCTGACGGCCGGTCAGCCGGTGAGCATCGAGGTCGACTACTACCAGGCCGGCGGCGGCAGCAACGCCACCCTCGGCTGGTCGGTGCCCGGCCAGAGCGCCCACGACCAGGCCGTCGCGGCCGCCCGCAACTCCGAGCTCGCGCTCGTCTTCGTCAGCGACTTCCAGTCCGAGGGCTCCGACCTGCGCGACATCGACCTGTCCGCGGCGCAGAACCAGCTGGTCGCGGACGTCGCCGCCGTCAACCCGCACACCGTCGTGGTGGTCAACAGCGGCTCCGCCGTCACCATGCCCTGGGCGGGCTCGGTGCAGGGCATCGTCGAGAACTGGTACCCCGGGCAGGAGGCGGGCACCGCGATCGCCGCGCTGCTCTACGGCGACACCAACTTCTCCGGCAAGCTCCCGGTGACCTTCCCGAAGTCGCTCGCCGACGTGCCCGCCGCGAGCACCGCACAGTGGCCCGGCCAGAACGGCAGCGTGCAGTACTCCGAGGGCGTGAACGTCGGCTACCGCTGGTACGACGCCAAGAACAAGGAGCCGCTGTACCCCTTCGGCCACGGCCTGTCCTACACCACCTTCGGGTACTCGGGCCTGACCGTCTCCGCCCCCGACGCCGCGGGCAACGTCGCCGTCGGCTTCGACGTCACCAACACCGGCACCCGGGCCGGCTCCGAGGTCGCCCAGGTCTACGTCGGCCAGCCCGCCACCAGCGGCGAACCGCCGAAGAACCTGCGCGGCTTCCGGAAGGTCACCCTCGACCCCGGCCAGAGCCGGCACGTCACCCTGACCCTGGACGCCCGCAGCTTCCAGTACTGGAACGGGAGTTGGACCACCGCGCCCGGCACCCACACCGTCTCGGTCGGCTCCTCCTCCCGCGACCTGCGCCTGACCGGCCAGACCACCGTCACCGGCGGCACCGGCACCGGCACCGGCGGCAGCCCGGTCCTGCTGCCGCGCACGGGGTGGACGGCGTCGGCCTCCGCCACCGGCGGCAGCGACGTGCCCGCCAACATGCTGGACGGGTCGGCGGGTTCGCGCTGGTCGGCGGGCGCGCCGATGGCCGCGGGCCAGTCGGTGACGGTCGACACCGGCGCGGTGCGGCCGCTGACCCGGATCACCATGGATTCGGCCGGCAGTGCGAACGACTACGCCCGGGGGTACCAGGTGTTCCTGTCCTCGGACGGGGTGTCGTGGGGCTCGGCGGTGGCGTCCGGCAGCGGCGCGGGCGCGCTGGTGACGGTCGACTTCCCGGCGCAGAGCGCCCGGTACGTGAAGGTCGTGCAGACCGGGGCGTCCAGCTCCTGGTGGTCGATCGCCGAGTTCAACGCCTACACCTCCGGCGGCGCCGTCAGCGTGCTGCCGCGCACGGGGTGGACGGCGTCGGCCTCCGCCACCGGCGGCAGCGACGTGCCCGCCAACATGCTGGACGGGTCGGCGGGTTCGCGCTGGTCGGCGGGTGTGCCGATGGCCGCGGGCCAGTCGGTGACGGTGGACACGGGTGCGGTGCGATCGTTGGCGCGGATCACCATGGATTCGGCCGGCAGTGCGAACGACTACGCCCGGGGGTACCAGGTGTTCCTGTCCTCGGACGGGGTGTCGTGGGGCTCGGCGGTGGCGTCCGGCAGCGGCACGGGCGCGCTGGTGACGGTCGACTTCCCGGCGCAGAGCGCCCGGTACGTGAAGGTCGTGCAGACCGGGGCGTCCAGCTCCTGGTGGTCGATCGCC
>NZ_JBSGET010000092.1:0-33296 GCF_053603035.1 Kitasatospora sp. NPDC004272
CCGTCGGGGTCCGGCGGCGGGTTGCCGCGGGGCCGGTGGCGGCGGGCGTTCCGGGCCGGGGCCGGGGTGCCGGTGCGGTCGGCCGGGGCCGCTCGTCGTGCGGGGCTGCCACCGGTCTCCGGCGGCGGGTTCCCGTGGACGCGGTGCGAGCGGCGCCGTGCGTTCCGGGTCGCTCGTCGTGCGGTCCGGGCCGTTCGGCTGCCGTCGTGGGCCGGGGCCGCTCGCCGTGGGGCCGGTGTCGTCCGGGAGCCGCCTGCGGGCGGGTGTTCCGGTTTGTCGATCAGATCTCGTTCCGCCCGGCGGTTGCCGGGCCTGATGGAAGGACTTGGGCCCGATGAGGGTGCTGCTGCTGGGGGCCGACGGGTTCATCGGCCGGCGGGTGGCCGACCGGCTGCTGGCGGAGGAGGGGCCCCAGGTGACCGTGCTGGGGCGGGGGGATTCCGCCGACATCCGGTTCGACCTGGCCGCGGGGAGTCCGGGCGCGCTGGCCCGGTTCCTGGACGCGGTCGCCCCGCAGGTGGTGATCAACTGCGCGGGGGCCACGTACGGGACGTCGCGGAACCTGATCCGGTCCAACACGCTCGCGGTGGCGACGGTCTGCGAGGCGATCCGGCGCAGTCGGGAGCCCGCGCGGCTGGTGCACGTGGGGTCGGCGGCCGAGTACGGTCCGGCGCAGCCCGGGGGGCCGATCCCGGAGAGCGCGGAGCCGCGTCCGGTGGGCCCGTACGGGGTGTCGAAGCTGGCGGGCACCGAGCTGGTGCTGAACTCGGGGCTGGACGCGCTGGTACTGCGGGTGTTCGACGTGGTCGGTCCGGGCGCGCCGACGGCCTCGCTGTTCGGGCGGCTGGCGGAGGGCCTGCGGCGGGCGCTGGAGCAGGACGAGAACCAGGTGCGGATGCCCGACCTGTCCGGCTACCGGGACTTCGTGGACGTCCGGGACGTGGCGCGGGCGATCCAGGCGGCGGCGGTCTCGGCCGCCACCGGGGTGATCAACATCGGCTCCGGCCACGCCGTCCGGGCCCGGGACGCGGCGCACCTGCTGGTGCGGGCGTCCGGCTTCGAGGGCACCGTCAGCGAGGACGCCCGGCAGGTGGTGCTGCCCGCCCAGCAGGCGGGCGCGGAGGGGCTGCGGGCGGTGGAGGCGCGGACGGTCGCCGAGCCGGTGCAGTGGCGGCAGGCGGACGTCCGGACGGCCCGGGACCGTCTCGGATGGCGGACGCAGGTGCCGCTGGAGGAGTCGCTGGGGGACGTCTGGCTGGAGACCGCCTGCCGGGTGTGATCCGGAACGGCCGGGCCTGAACAGGGGGTTGGCCCGGACGGCGGAGGTCTCGCCATCCGGTGTCGCGCATCTCACCCACTGGACCCGCTGTCTTGGAATACCCGGGGCACGTGACACTGTTGGCGTAGTCGAACAGAACCTGACGACCATCGGAGTCCCCGTGTCGCTGCCACCCCTGGTCGAGCCCGCCGCCGAGCTCACCGTCGAAGAGGTCCGCCGGTACTCCCGCCACCTGATCATCCCCGACGTGGGCATGGACGGGCAGAAGCGGCTGAAGAACGCCAAGGTGCTGTGCGTCGGCGCCGGTGGCCTCGGGTCCCCGGCCCTGATGTACATGGCCGCCGCGGGCGTCGGCACGCTCGGCATCATCGAGTTCGACACCGTCGACGAGTCGAACCTGCAGCGCCAGATCATCCACGGCCAGTCCGACATCGGCCGGTCCAAGGCCCAGTCCGCCCGGGACTCGGTCAAGGAGATCAACCCGCTGGTCGAGGTGATCCTGCACGAGGAGCGCCTGGACAACGACAACGTGATGGAGATCTTCTCCGGCTACGACCTGATCGTCGACGGCACGGACAACTTCGCCACCCGGTACCTGGTGAACGACGCCGCGGTGCTGCTCGGCAAGCCGTACGTGTGGGGTTCGATCTACCGCTTCGACGGCCAGGCCAGCGTGTTCTGGGCCGAGCACGGCCCGTGCTACCGCTGCCTCTACCCGGAGGCCCCGCCGCCGGGCATGGTCCCCTCCTGCGCCGAGGGCGGCGTGCTGGGCGTGCTGTGCGCCTCGATCGGCTCGATCCAGGTCAACGAGGCCATCAAGCTGCTGGCCGGCATCGGCGAGCCGCTGGTCGGCCGACTGATGATCTACGACGCCCTGGAGATGCAGTACCGCTCGGTGAAGGTCCGCAAGGACCCGAACTGCGCCCTCTGCGGCGAGAACCCGACGGTCACCGAGCTGATCGACTACGAGTCGTTCTGCGGCGTCGTCTCGGAGGAGGCCAGCGCGGCCGCCGTCGGCTCCACGATCACCTCCAAGCAGCTCAAGGAGTGGATCGACAACGGCGAGCCGATCGACATCATCGACGTCCGCGAGATCAACGAGTACGAGATCGTCTCGATCCCGGGCGCCCGCCTGATCCCGAAGAACGAGTTCCTGATGGGCAACGCCCTGCAGGACCTGCCGCAGGACAAGCGCATCGTGCTGCACTGCAAGACCGGTGTGCGCTCCGCCGAGGTCCTCGCGGTCCTCAAGTCCGCGGGCTTCGCGGACGCGGTGCACCTGGGTGGCGGCGTGATCGGCTGGGTCAACCAGATCGAGCCGGAGAAGCCCGTCTACTGACGGCCGCGCGCGAGTCGTGGCACCACCGGAACCGCCCGGTCGGGGAACTCCCCCGGCCGGGCGGTTCCGTGCGTTCAGGGGGAGCCGGGGGAGGGGGCGGCCAGGCCGAGCAGGGTGCCGGTGCGGTGCATCAGGTGGTCGAAGTACGCCTCCGGGTCGGTGGTGATCCGCGCGAGGTGGCCGAAGAGCTCCAGGGCGAGCGCGCCCAGCAGGTCGCTCCAGCCGGCCAGCGCCGAGACCACCAGGTGCGCGGGGGTGCCGGGGGGCAGCCGGTCCAGCAGCGGGGCCAGCGCGGCCCGGGCCGGGGCGGGGACGGCCGGGTCGCCGGGCGGGCGGTAGGCGCCCGCGGCGGCGGCCTCCTGGAACAGCCGGCCGATCAGCAGCGGCAGCCGGGTGCCGGGCCCGGTGGTGTCCTCGGGGGCGGTGTAGCCGGGCACGGGGGAGCCGTGGACGAGCGCGAACTCGTGCGGGTGGGCCACCGCCCAGCCGCGGACGGCCCGGCAGACGGCCAGCCAGCGGCCCGCGTGGTCGGTGCCGTCGAACGGGTCGGCGGCGGCGTCCGCGGCGTCGCCCAGCGCGTCGTAGGCGTCCGCGATCAGGGCGGTCAGCAGGGCGTCCCGGCCCGGGTAGTAGCGGTACAGCGCGGAGGCGGAGACCAGGCCCACGTCCTTGGCCAGCGTCCGCATGGAGAGCCCGGCGGGCCCGTGCTCGGCGAGCTGGCGGCGGGCGGCGTCCTTGATCTCGCGGGTGAACTCGGCGCGGATCCGCTCGCGGGGGGTGGGGGCCTTCGGCATGCGGACCATCCTCCCAGTGGGCGAGAACGGGCGCAACAATCGAGTACGTCGTTCTTGGGCGAGAACAGTGTTCTTGACAGGGGCGCGGGGGCTGCGCCACGCTGTGGAGCGAGCGAGAACACCGTTCTCCCGGACTCCGAGCGGAGCGTTCCCATGAGCAAGCACCTGGTCGTCGGCGCCGGACCGGTCGGCTCCACCACCGCCCGGCTCCTCGCCGAGCGCGGCGAGGAGGTCGTCGTGGTCACCCGCACCGACGCCGCCGCCCGCCCGCTCGACGGCGTCCGCCGCCTCCACCTGGACGCCGCCGACACCGACGCGCTCAGCGCCGCCGCGGCCGGCGCCGCGGCCCTCTACAACTGCGCCAACCCGCCCTACCACCGCTGGAGCGAGGTCTGGCCGCCGCTCGCCGCGTCCCTGCTCGCCGCCGCCGAACGCAGCGGCGCCGTGCTCGCCACCGTCTCCAACCTGTACGGCTACGGCGCGACGGACGGCCCGATGGGCCCCGACAGCCCGCTGCGGCCCAACTCGGCGAAGGGCGGGGTCCGGGTCGCGATGTGGCGCGAGGCGCTGGCCGCGCACGAGGCCGGACGGGTCCGGGCCACCGAGGTCCGCGGCTCCGACCACCTCGGCCGCGGCGTGGTCGGCGCCCTCGACGGCCGGGCCTTCGGCCGCGCGCTGGCCGGCCGCACCGTCCAGGTCCTCGGCGACCCCGACGCCCCGCACAGCTGGACCTCCCCCGAGGACACCGCCCGGCTGCTGGTCACCGCCGCCACCGAGGAGCGCGCCTGGGGCCGCGCCTGGCACGTGCCCTCCAACCCGCCGCGCAGCCAGCGCCAGGTCGTCACCGACCTCTGCGCGGCCGCGGGACGGCCCGCCCCGAAGGTCACCGCGATCCCGCGCCCGGTGCTGGCCCTGGTCGGGCTGGCCAACCCGACGGTCCGCGCCGTCCGCGAGACGGCGTACCAGTTCGAGCGGCCCTTCGTCATCGACGACACCGCGACCCGGGAGACCTTCGGGCTGGAGCCGGTGCCGTGGGAGCGGATCGTCGCGGAGCTGCTGCCGTGAACGTTCAGAGGGGCTCGGGAGTCAAGCACAACAGAGGCTCGGGGAACGGCGATAGCCCCCGCCAGGGGCTCGGGGAACGGCGAGGCCCAGTCTGCTGACGGTTCACTGCCGTGGCGCGCATCGGCTTCTGGTTCTGTTCAAGGCACGCAGCAGCACGGACACTCCGATGGGCTCCGGCCGTCAGCAGCACGGACTCGCCGTTCCCCGAGCCCCTGGTGGTGCATGCCCGTCTGCCGACAGTTCCCCGAGCCCCTGGTGGTGCATGCCCGTCTGCCGACAGTTCCCCGAGCCCCTGGCGGGGCTTACCGGCGGGGCTCTCTCAGAGGGCGTTCTTGCGCTGGAGGATGTTGTAGGCGATCCAGCCCGGGAGGACCGGGAGCCAGAAGGTGAGCAGGCGGTAGAGGAAGACGGCGGGGGTGGCGGCCGTCGCGGGGACGCCGGCGACGGTGAGGGCGGTGATCAGGGCGATCTCGACCGGGCCGATGCCGCCGGGGGTGGGGACGGCGGAGCCGGCCGCGTTGGCGGTGAGGAAGACCACGGCGACGGCCGCGTAGGTGACGTTGGCGCCGCCGCCGAAGGCGTGCACGGAGGCGTCCAGGCAGGCGGTGAAGGAGAGGGTCAGCAGGATGATGCCGCCGAAGCCGGTGATCAGCTTGCGGGGGGTCTGCATCAGGTCGAGCATCCGCGGGATGACGCCGAACAGCAGCGAGCGGACCCGGGTGACCACGAACCGGCGCATCGGGGCGACCGCGGCGACCACCAGGGCGAGGACGGCCGCGGTGAGGACGCCGATGATGACGGCCCGGGACGCGCCGAGGTCCCCGTTGGTCTGGGAGCCGGTGATCAGGCCGAAGGCGAACAGCAGCATCAGGTGGCCGCCGAGGCCGGCCAGCTGGGAGGCGCCGACCGAGGCGACGGCCTGGACCGGGCGGATGCCGGCCTTCTGCAGGTAGCGGGTGTTCAGGGCGATGCCGCCGACCGCGGCCGGGGCGACCAGCTTGACGAAGGAGCCGGCCAGCTGGGCGGTGACGGTGCGCCAGAACGGGAGCTTCTCCGGGACGAAGCCGGTCAGGCTCATCGCGGCGGCCACGTACGAGAACGCCGAGGCGGCCAGTGCGAGCGAGGCCCAGGCCCAGTTCATCTGGGAGACCTTGAACTGGTCGGGCCGGACGGTGGTCAGGGTCAGGTAGGCGGCGAAGGTGAGCGCCACCACCATGATCAGGGTCCGGGGCTTGAGGCGTTCCAGCTTGGCGGGGGCCAGCGGGGCCTCGGGGGCGATCTGCAGGATCTGCGCCCGGATCTTCGCGAGCAGGTCCTCGCCGGCCTGGGCGATGTCCTCCTCGGCCTGCTGCTGGGTGCGCTCGCCCGCGGCGACCTGCTTGAGGGCGAGGGCCTGGGCGGCGGCCTTGCGCTCCTTGGTCATCCGCTGGAGGTCGCCGCGGGTCTGTCGGCTCAGGCCGACCGGTTGGAGCAGCGGCAGCGCCTCGGCGACCCGGGTGGGGCCGAGGACGCCGGTGGCGACGGCCACCGCGCGCTCCGGGCCGACCCGCAGGGCGAAGGTGGTGAGCAGCTGGGCGACGTCGATGCGCAGGGTCAGGTCGCCGGCCGCGATGTCGCCGCCGGAGAGGTTGACCAGGCAGCCGGTGCGCTCGTCGACGACCAGCAGGGACTCGCCGGTGAGCCGGCGGTGGGCGATCCGGCGCTCGTGCAGGGTGGCGACGGAGGCCCAGAACGAGGCCATCACCGCGTCGGTGACCTCCTCGTCGGCCAGGTCGTCGAGGGTCCGGCCGGCCACGTTCTCGTACACCAGGATGGCGGCGTCCGGGCCCAGCTCGGAGGTGGCGACCAGCTGCGGGGCGCGGGCCCCGGAGGCGGCCGCCGCGTACGCGATCAGGGCCTCCTGTTCGAGGGCCTGGCGCAGTGACTGGGGGCTGCGGCGGACCGCGACCGAGCGCAGCCGCAGCCGCCGCCAGGCGCGGTAGAAGAAGCCGGACGCCTGCTGCTCGCGGTCGATGATGTGGACGTCGAGCAGCGGGCCGGTCTGCTGGGTGACCAGGTAGCGGCGGGTGCCGCCGGGCGCGGCGGGGGCCAGGTGGGCGGCGGACGGGGCGAAGCCGACCTTGCGCAGGCCGATCATCAGGTGCTGCCCGGTGGGGCGGATGTTCGGCGAGCCGATCGCGTACAGCGTGCCGTAGGCCACCGACCAGCCGATCAGGACGGTCAGCACCAGGGACAGCGGGGTGGTGTTGCCGTTGATCAGTTCGGCCGCGCCGGAGAGGATCACCACCACCCACAGGGCGACCCGCCAGCGCGGCCGGCTCGACATGCCGACCGCCGTCATGTAGGCGATCACCGGGGCCAGGTAGCCGTGCACCGGATCGGTGAGGGTCTCGCCGCCGCCCGGCGGGAACTGGGTCAGCGCGTTGCGGATCTCCTCGGGCGCGCTGGCCGCCACCCACCAGTCGACGCCCAGCGAGACGCCGTACGCGAGCACCGAGGCGAGCACGCCGTCGGCGACCCGCAGGCCGTCGCGCTTGATCAGCCGTTCGACCGCGAAGGCCAGCGGCACGGTGAGCACCGCGATGGAGGAGACCAGTGCGGAGATCTTGGACAGCACGCCGGGGATCCGGTCGGCGTTGACCGTGATGTCCTTCTCGATGCCGGTGGTGGTGGAGACCGCCACCTGCGCCAGCACGAACACCAGGACGATCAGGAACAGCCCGCCCAGGAACTTCAGCAGGTCGGACGGCCGGTGCGCGCGGGGGGCGAGCAGCGGTTCGTCGACGGCCAGGTACTCCCCGGCGGGCTCCTCGGCGGGCCGCTCCCCCCGGTCGCGCTCCCGCCCCCGCTCCCCGTCCTGCTTCCGGTCCGGCTCCGGTGGCCGGTCCGGTGTGCCCGGACGCTCCGGCCCCTCGTCCGACGGCAGCTGTGCGGCCACCGTTCCCTCCCCCGTGTGGTGCGCGTCCCGCTCCCGGTGGCGCAGGTCGACCGGCCGTTCGGCAAAACCGTCGGTGGCGGGCTGCTCGGAGCCCTCGTCCACGTTCAATCCCGCCGTCCCGGTCATCTGGTCTTCGTCCTCGTGTGTCGCACTGCCCCGAAGATGCTGCCATGCCCGCCACCCGGGTGCCGTCCAGGGGCCGCATCCCGCGCGCCGGGTCGCCCGCACGGGGTGCTGGAAATCGACCGGATGGGGAAGAATGCGGCGGATGACCGACTCCGAGGACGTCCCCGCGATCCCGCCGTACGCCGAGGCGGTGCTCGACCTCGCCGAGCGGATCCCGCCCGGCCGGGTCATGACCTACGGGGACGTCGCCGAGTACCTGGGCCGCGGCGGCCCCCGACAGGTCGGCCGGGTGATGGCACTGTACGGGGCACCGGTGCCCTGGTGGCGGGTGATCCGGGCGGACGGGCGGCCGCTGCCCGGCCACGAGCACCGCGCGCTGCCCGAGTACCGCGCCGAGGGCACCCCGCTGCGCACCGTGGGCGGCGAACCCCGGGTCGACCTGCGGGCCGCCCGCTGGGACGGGGCGTCCTGACCGGGCGATGTGCGCCGGAGGGGTCTGTGGGTGCACCATCGTAGGCTCGTCGCGGCAAGGCCCTCTCCCGGCCCGCCGCTGAACCGCCGTACGACCCTGGACCGCAGTGACCTCACCGTTCCGCCTGGTGCGCAGCCCCCTCGCCCAGCCCGACCCGCCCCAGCTGGACGCCTTCCAGCAGGCGGTCGTCGAGCACGCCTCGGGGCCGCTGCTGGTGCTCGCCGGGCCCGGGACGGGCAAGACCACCACCCTGGTCGAGGCGGTCGCCCGGCGGGTCGCCGACGGCACCGCGCCCGACCGCGTCCTGGTGCTGACCTTCAGCCGCAAGGCCGCGATGGAGCTGCGCGACCGGATGACCGCCCGGATCGGCGCCACCGCCCCGCAGGCCACCACCTTCCACTCGTTCTGCTACGCCCTGCTGCGCGCCCACCAGCCGCCCGAGGAGTACGCCGAGCCGCTGCGGCTGCTCTCCGGCCCGGAACAGGACGTGATGGTCCGCGAACTGCTCGCGGGCGGCGCCGAGGACGCCAAGGCGGGCGTCGGCACCATCGCCTGGCCGCTGGACCTGCGGGCCTGCCTGACTACCCGCGGCTTCGCCGACGAGGTGCGCGCCGTGCTCGCCCGCAGCCGCGAGCTCGGCCTCGGCGAGCAGGAGCTGGAACGCTTCGCGGCGGGCGTGCGGCGCCCCGACTGGGCCGCCGCCGCGCACTTCCTGGCCGAGTACCTGGACGTGCTGGACCTGCGCGGCGTCCTCGACTACGCCGAACTCGTCCACCGCGCCGTGCTGCTCGCCGAGCGCGAGGACGTCGCCGCCCAGCTGCGCGAGCGCTACGACGCGGTGTTCGTCGACGAGTACCAGGACACCGACCCGGCCCAGGTCCGGCTGCTGCGGCGGCTGGCCGGCGGCGGGCGGGACCTGGTCGCGGTCGGCGACCCCGACCAGTCGATCTACGCCTTCCGCGGCGCCGACGTGAACGGCATCCTGGAGTTCCCCGACGCCTTCCGGCACGCCGACGGCCGCCCCGCCGAGGTCAAGGTGCTGCGGGTCTCCCGGCGCTCCGGCGCGGTGCTGCTGGCCGCCTCCCGCGAACTCGCTCGCCGGATGCCGATGGGCCGGCTGCCCGCCGACAAGCTCGCCGCGCACCGCGCCCTGCTCCCCTCCCGGGAGGGCGGCGCCGTCGAGGTGTACACCTACCCGACGCCCGGCGCCGAACTCGACTCGGTCGCCGACCTGCTGCGCCGCGCCCACCTGGAGGACGGCGTCCCCTGGGGCGAGATGGCCGTCCTGGTCCGGGCCGGCTCCCGGACCATACCGGCGGTGCGCCGCGCGCTGGCCGCCGCCGGCGTCCCGCTGGAGATCGACGGCGACGACCTGCCGCTGCGCGAGGAGGGCGCCGTCGTCCCGCTGCTGCTCGCCCTGCGGGTCTGCGCCGAGGGCCCCGGCGCGCTCACCGCCGACCTCGCGCACACCCTGCTCACCGGACCGCTCGCCGCCCTCGACGGCTCCGACCTGCGCCGCCTGGGCCGCACCCTGCGCGAGGAGGAGCGCCGCGCGCTCGCCGCCGACGGCGCCCCCGGCGTGGTCCGCCCCGCCGAGGAGCTGATCCGCGAGGCGCTGGCCCACCCCGACCAGCTCGCCCTGGTGGACGCCCCCTACGCCCGCCGCGCCCACGAGCTCGGCATGCTGCTGCGCAAGGTCCGCGAGCTGCTGGCCGGCGGCGCCAGCGCCGAGGACGCGCTCTGGGAGCTGTGGGACGGCTCCCGCCGCTGGCGCGAACGCCTGGAGCGGGCCGCCCTGCGCGGCGGCCCCGCCGGGCGCAACGCCGACCGCGACCTGGACGCGCTGTGCGCGCTGTTCGAGACCGCCGCCCGCGCCGAGGAGCGGGTCACCGGCCACCGCGGCGCCCTCGACCTGCTCGCCGAGGTCGAGGCCCAGGACATCGCCGCCGACACCCTGCACGTGCGCGCGGTGCGCCCCGACGCCGTCCGGCTGATGACCGCGCACCGCTCCAAGGGCCTGGAGTGGCGGCTGGTCGTCGTCACCGGCGTCCAGGAGGGCCTCTGGCCCGACCTGCGCCGCCGCGGCTCGCTGCTGGAGGCCGACCGGATCGGCCGCGACGGCCTCGCCGAACCGCTCTCCCCGGCCGCGCTGCTCGCCGAGGAGCGCCGGCTGTTCTACGTCGCCGCGACCCGGGCCAAGGACCGGCTGGTGGTCACCGCCGTCAAGGCGCCCGCCGAGGACGGCGACGAACCCTCCCGGTTCCTGCGCGAGCTCTACCGGGAGACCGTCGACCCGCGCACCGGCAAGGTGCTGGAGCGCGTCCCCCGGGTCAAGGTCGCCGACGTCACCGCCCGGCCGCGCCGTCCGCTGTCGGTGCCCGCGCTGGTCGCCGAACTGCGCGCCGTCACCGTCGACCCGGACCGCTCCCCGCAGCTGCGCCGGGCCGCCGCCGAACGGCTCGCCACCCTGGCCGCCGCCACCGACGAGGACGGCCGCCCGCTCGTCCCCGCCGCCCACCCCGACCAGTGGTGGGGCCTGGACGACCCCACCGCCGCCCCGCAGCCGCTGCGCGAGCCCGAACAGCCCGTCCGGCTCTCCGGCAGCGGCCTGGAGCAGCTGGAGTCCTGCACGCTCCAGTGGTTCCTGGAGAAGGACGTCAGGGCGGGCACCACCGCCTCCGCCGCCCAGGGCTTCGGCAACGTGGTGCACGCCCTCGCCGACGAGGTCGGCTCCGGCCGCACCCCCGCCGACCTGGCCGTCCTGATGGAGCGCCTGGACACCGTCTGGGACGCCCTGGCCTTCGACGCGCCCTGGAAGTCCACCCAGGAGAAGGGTGAGGCCCGGGCCGCCCTGGAGCGCTTCCTGCGCTGGCACGTGCTGGAGCGCGAACGCACCACCGTCGCCACCGAGCACGGCTTCGACCTGACCCTGGACGTCGGCGGCGTCGCGGTCCGGATCCGCGGCTCGATGGACCGGGTCGAGGCCGACGCCGCGGGCCGGGCGTACGTCGTCGACTTCAAGACCGGGAAGACCCCGCCCGCCAACAGCTCGCTGCCCGACAACCGCCAGCTCGCCGTCTACCAGCTCGCGGTCGGCCGCGGCGCGCTCGACGGCCTGCCCGGCTTCGAGCACGGCGCGGTGCCCGGCGGCGCCGAGCTGGTGCAGCTGCGCGCCCCGGACAAGAAGGACCCCGAGGCCCCCAAGGTGCAGCGGCAGCTGCCCGAGGAGAGCACCCCCTGGATCGAGGACCTGCTGGTGGAGACCGCCGGGAAGGTGCTCGCCGAGAAGTTCACCCCCACCGCGGGCGAGCGCTGCGGGCGCTGCGCCTTCCGCGGCAGCTGCTCCGCGCAGCGGGACGGCCGGCATGTCGTCGACTGAGCCGCTGCGGCACCCGGCCCGGCTCCGCGAACTGCTCGGGATCCCGTTCAACGACGAGCAGCTGGCGGCCATCGGCGCCCCCATGGAACCCGGCGTGATCGTGGCCGGCGCGGGCTCCGGCAAGACCACCGTGATGGCCGCCCGGGTGGTCTGGCTGGTCGGCTCCGGCGCGGTGCGCCCCGAGCAGGTGCTCGGCCTGACCTTCACCAACAAGGCCGCCGGGGAGCTCGCCGAGCGGGTCCGGGCCGCCCTGCTGCGGGCCGGCGTCCGCGCGGAGGACGAGGAGGCCCTCGGCGACCCGCAGATCTCCACCTACCACGCCTTCGCCGGGACGCTGCTCAAGGAGCACGGCCTGCGGCTGGGCATAGAGCCGGACGTCCGGCTGCTCGCCGACGCCACCCGCTTCCAGCTCGCCGCCCGGGTGCTGCGGCAGGCCCGCGGCCCGTTCCCGGCGCTCACCGGCACCTTCTCCGCGCTGGTCGCCGAGATCATCGCGCTGGACTCCGAACTCGCCGAGCACCTGGTCGAGCCCGCCCGGCTGCGCGCGCACGACGAGGAGCTGCTGGACGAGCTGGCCGGCGTCAAGCTCACCAACGAGGACCTGCGGGCCGTCCCGAAGGCCGCCCGCGGCCGGCAGGAACTGCTGCGGCTGGTCGAGGACTACCGGGCCCGCAAGCAGCAGCTCGGCCTGCTCGACTTCGGCGACCAGATCGCCGCCTCCGCCCGGCTCGCCACCCAGCGCCCCGAGGTCGGCCGGCTGCTGCGCGAGCAGTACCGGGTGGTGCTGCTGGACGAGTACCAGGACACCTCGGTCGCCCAGCGCCTCATGCTGGCGGGCCTGTTCGGCGGTGCGGACGGCGCCGGGCACCCGGTCACCGCGGTCGGTGACCCCTGCCAGGCGATCTACGGCTGGCGCGGCGCCTCGGTCGCCAACCTCGACGACTTCCCCCGGCACTTCCCGCGCGCCGACGGCGGCGCCGCGCACCGCTTCGCGCTCAGCGAGAACCGCCGCAGCGGCGGCCGGCTGCTCGACTTCGCCAACCGGCTCGCCGCCCCGCTGCGCGCCATGCACGAGGGCGTCGAGGCGCTGCGGGCCGCCCCCGGCGCCGAACGGGACGGCCGGGCCCGGATCGCGCTGCTGCCCACCCACGCCGAGGAGGTCGACTGGCTGGCCGACTCGATCGCGCACCTGGTGCGCACCGGCACCGCGCCCGGCCGGATCGCCGTGCTCTGCCGGGCCGGCAGCTCCTTCCCCGACCTCCACGCCGCGCTGGTCGGGCGGAAGGTCCCGGTCGAGGTGGTCGGCCTCGGCGGGCTGCTGCAACTGCCCGAGGTGGCCGACCTGGTGGCGGTCTGCGAGGTGCTCCAGGACCCGACCGCGAACGCCGCCCTGGTCCGGCTGCTGGTCGGCCCGCGCTGGCGCACCGGCCCGCGCGACCTGGCGCTGCTCGGCCGCCGCGCCGCCGAACTCGTCCGCACCGCCCGCCCCGGCGAGCAGGACGCCCTCAGCGCCGCCGTCGCCGAGACCGACCCCACCGAGGTGGTCTCGCTCGCCGACGCGCTGGAGACCTTCGTCGACGCCGAACAGCCCGACGACCTGCCGTTCTCGCCCGAGGCGCGGGTCCGCTTCGCCCGCTTCGCCCGGGAGATCCGCGAACTGCGCCGGGCGCTGGCCGAACCGCTGATGGATGTCCTGCACCGGGTGCTCACCGTCACCGGCCTGGAGGTCGAGCTCTCCGCCTCCCCGCTGGCGCTGGCCGCCCGCCGCCGGGAGACCCTGCACTCCTTCCTGGACATCGCCGCCTCCTTCGCCGACCTGGACGGCGACCCCGGACTGGCCGCCTTCCTGGCCTTCCTGCGCGCCGCCCAGGAGTACGAGCGCGGCCTGGACGCCGGGCTGCCCGGCGGCGAGGACACCGTCAAGGTGCTCACCGCGCACAAGTCCAAGGGCCTGGAGTGGGACGTGGTCGCCGTCCCCGGCCTGGTCAAGGGCGGCTTCCCGTCCGGCCAGGGGCGCGAACGCTGGACCTCCACCCGCCGGGTGCTGCCGCACGCCCTGCGCGGCGACGCCGCCACCCTGCCCGGCACCCCGGCCTGGACCGCCAAGGGCATGGGCGCCTTCAAGCAGGAGATGGCGCGGCACGGCGAGGTCGAGGAACTGCGGCTCGGCTACGTCGCGTTCACCCGGCCGCGCTCGCTGCTGCTGGCCTCCGGGCACTGGTGGGGGCCGTCCCAGAAGCGCCGGCGCGGACCGTCCGACTTCCTGCTGGAGCTGCGCGAGCACTGCGAGCGGCCCGACGGCGGCGGCGAGATCGAGCACTGGGCCGAGGAGCCCGACCCCGAGGAGCAGAACCCGGCGTTCGACGTCTCGGTGGAGACCCCCTGGCCGCTGCCGCTCGACCCGACCGCGCAGCACGCCCGCCGCCGGGTCGCCCGGGTGGTGCGGCAGCGGCTGGCCGGCGCCCCCGCGCCCGGGCCCGAGCCGATGGGCGCCGAGGACCAGCGGCTGCTGGCCTCCTGGGACCGCGACCTGACCGCCCTGGTCGGCGAGTTGGAGCGCTCCCGGCGCAGCACCCGGGACGTCGAACTGCCCGCCTCGCTGTCCGCCTCCCAGCTGATGCGGCTGGCCGCCGACCCCGACGGCTTCGCCCGCGACCTGGCCCGCCCGATGCCCCGCCCGCCCGCGCCCGCCGCCCGCCGCGGCACCCGCTTCCACGCCTGGGTGCAGTCCCGCTACGACCAGCCGCTGCTGCTCGGCCCCGACGCGCTGCCCGGCCTGGACGACGAGGAGATCGAGGACGAGCGCGACCTCGAACGCCTCAAGGAGGCGTTCCTGCGCGGCCCCTACGCCCGCCGCACCCCGCACCGGGTCGAGGCGCCCTTCCAACTGGTGCTCGCGGGACGGGTGGTGCGCGGCCGGATCGACGCGGTCTACCGGGACGCCGACCGTGGCGCAGGGTCACCGCGCTACGAGGTGGTCGACTGGAAGACCGGCCGGGAGGACTCCGGCGACCCGCTGCAACTCGCCATCTACCGGCTGGCCTGGGCCGAACAGGCGGGCGTCCCGCCGGAGCGGGTCAGCGCCTCGTTCTGCTACGTGCGCTCCGGGCGGGTCGAAACCCCGTCAGGACTTCCCGGCCGAAAAGAGTTGAGCGATCTTCTGATCGGGAATAGGTAGAAAAGAGTCACTCAGAGCATCCAACCCGTCACGAGATCACGCGAAACCCGTGCGCCCTGCACGTTTCGTGCCTATTGTGGGGTCGGTAACCGGTCATCCCTCGTACTCCGGCCGCCGTCAGGGCTCTCCCGACCCCTTGACCTCCCGTCAGACCCGCCGGTGCCGAGCAGCACCCGCACCTTCCGCTGGAGAGACCGACGTTGAGCGCGACCGGATGGATCAGGGACGTCCTCCACGGCCCCACCCCGGGCCCCGTGCCGGGAACCGTCACCGGCACCTGGCCCAAGACCTCGCACGCCCTGCCGCTGATCGGCATGGCGCTGATCCTCGCCCTCGACCTGCTGACCAACAGCCAGGTCACCGTCGAACCCGCCCTGACCGCCGTCCCCGCCCTCGCCGCGGTGGTCTCCCGCCGCACCTGGTACCCGCTGCTGACCGGCGCCCTCGCCGAGGTCAGCGCCTTCGGGACGGCCTGGTACCACGACATCCTCGGCCAGTCCGTGCACACCGCCACGGTCGCCGCCATCGTCATCATCGCCGGCATCGGCCACCTCAGCGCCAACCTGCGGCTGCGCCAGGAAGTCGCCCTGGCCGAGGCCCAGTTGGTCGCCGAGATCGCCCGCCGGGTGCTGCTGCGCCCGGTCCCCGAACGGGTCGGCCCGGTCCGTGCCGCCGTCCGCTACGCCGCCGCCGCGGCCCACGCCTCGATCGGCGGCGACCTGTACGAGGTCGTCCACACCCGGCACGGCGTGCGCGCCGTGGTGGGCGACGTCCGCGGCAAGGGCCTCGCCGCGGTCGAGACCGCCGCCGCCGTGCTCGGCGCCTTCCGCGAGGCCGCGCACCAGGAGGCCGCCCTCGACCGGGTGGCCGGCTGGCTCGCGGTCAGCCTCGACCGGGCCCTGCACGAGAACGAGCACCCCGGCGTCGAGGAGGAGTTCGTCACCCTGGTGCTGATCGGCGTCCGCCCCGACGGCGTCCTGGAGATCGCCAACTGCGGCCACCCCGCGCCCGTCCTGCTCCGCGGCGAGGACGCGCCGCGACTGCTGGCCGCCGACGAGACCGTCCCCCCGCTCGGCGTCCTCGACCCCGCCGACGTCCGGCCCCCGCTCCAGCTCCTCGAAGCCGAACCCGGCGACCGCATCCTGCTCTACACCGACGGCGTCATCGAGGCCCGCGACCACCGCGGCGCCTTCTACCCCCTCGCCGACCGCCTCCCGCTGCTCGCCGACGGCGGCCCGGTCGAAGTCCTGCACCGCCTCCACGACGACGTCGTCCGCCACGTCGGCCACAAGCTCGGCGACGACGCGGCGATGCTGCTGCTCCAGTTCGACCCGGTCACGCTGCCGGCGCAGAACGCGTACCAGGAGACGCGCATCTAGGGGCTCGGGGAACGGCGAGGCCCGGTCTGCTGACGGTTCACTGCCGTGGCGTGCATCGGCTTCCGGTTCTGTTACGGCACGCAGCAGCACGGACCTTCGATGGGCTCCGGCCGTCAGCAGCTCGGACTCGCCGTTCCCCGAGCCCCTGTTGTGGTTGCTCTTCCGTTTCAGACCTCGATGTCGACGACCAGCGGGCGGTGGTCGGAGACCCCCGTGCGCGGGGCGGAGACCGAGCCGACGGTGTTGCGGGGGACGCCGATGCCCAGGATGTGGTCGAACTGGACGGTCGGGCGGTGCGAGGGGTAGGTGGGGGTGCGGGCCAGGTCGTACCAGCCCTGGAGGCGGGTGCGCCGCGCGGTGCGGACCCGTTCGCGCCGCGCGGTGCGCTGGATCGCGTGCGCCGAGCCGAGCACGGTGCGCGGCACCGCGCCGATCAGGTTGAAGTCGCCCAGCACCAGGTAGGGCTGCGGCAGGTCGGCGATCCAGCGCCGGATCGCGGCGAGCTGCCCGACGTTCCAGCCCGGGACGAAGGACAGGTGCGCGGCCACCACCGTGAACTCCCCGCCCGGCCCGGCCAGTACGGCGGCCAGCGCCGCCCGCGGCTCGTCCGGGACGGGGGTGAGCCCGCGCCGCCCGGCGACCCGCAGCGGCAGGCCGAAGGGCGCGGGCGCGAACCGGCGGGCCCGCCAGTGCAGCACGGGCAGCCGGGTGAGCAGCGCGGTGCCGTACGAGGGCCGGGAGCCGTCGTCGAGGTCGCCGGGGCCGTAGACGGCGAGGCCGGGCCGGACGGGGTCGGGGACCCAGCCCGCGCCGGGCGCGGGGACGCCGTGCAGCGCGGCGGCGAAGCGCCAGTCGGCGGCGCCCATGGCCTTCGCGGCGACGGCCGCCTGGTCGGTGCGGCCGGAGCGCTCCTGGTGGCGGTCGACCTCCTGGAGGGCGAGCACGTCGGCGTCGAGGGCGGCGACGGCGTCGGCCAGCGGGGCGCCCGGGTCGACGGGGTAGGGCGCGGGACTGCCGTCGGGGGCGAGCGGTTGGCCGTGCAGCAGGTTGTACGTGGCGATCCGCAGTGTGGTCACGCCGTCGACCGTACCGGGCCGGGGTGAACGGGGTGGCGGCTTGAGCGGAGGCAGCCATACCGGGTATACATACTCGGTATGTCGATCCGTCACGGCCTGCTCGCCCTGCTCGACCAGGGCCCGCGCTACGGCTACCAACTGAGAACCGAGTTCGAGGCCAGGACGGGGGCGACCTGGCCGCTGAACGTCGGCCAGGTCTACACCACGCTGGGCCGCCTGGAGCGCGACGGGCTGGTGGAGGCCGCCGGCGAGGACGACGAGGGCCACCAGTTCTACGCCGTCACCGACGAAGGACGCCTGGAACTGCGCCGCTGGTTCGACACCCCGGTGCCGCGCACCAACCCGCCGCGCGACGAACTGGCGATCAAGCTGGCGATGGCGGTGACCATCCCGGGCGTGGACGTGGCCGCCGTGGTGCACGGCCAGCGCCGGCACAGCATGCAGGCGCTCCAGGACTACACCCGGCTCAAGGGCCGGGCGCTGGCCGCCGACACCGGGTCCGGCGGCGACCTGGCCTGGCTGCTGGTGCTGGAACAGCTGATCTTCCAGACCGAGGCGGAGATCCGCTGGCTGGACCACTGCGAGTCCCGGCTCGCCCAGCACGCCGAACGGGCCGCCGCCGCGCCGCCCGGACCCGCCGCGCCGCCCGCCCGGCGCGCCGCCAAGAGCCGCGACCGCGGCCGCATCTGAACCTCCTGGGGGAGCGATGACCGAACAACCCAAGCCGACCGGCCAGTTCGAGCCCGGCAGGCAGCTCAAGCCCGCGGAACCCGTCCTGCACCTCGACCGGATCAGCCGCACGCACGGCCACGGCGCGGCCGAGGTGCACGCGCTGCGCGCCGTCGACCTGCGGGTCTACCCCGGCGAACTGGTCGCCGTGATGGGGCCCTCCGGCTCCGGCAAGTCCACCCTGCTCACCCTCGCCGGCGGCCTGGACAGCCCCACCGGCGGCCGGGTGATCGTCGAGGGCACCGTCCTCGGCGACCTCGACCGCAAGAAGCTGGCCGCCGTCCGCCGCCGCTCGGTGGGCTACGTCTTCCAGGACTACAACCTGATACCGGCGCTCACCGCCGCCGAGAACATCGCGCTGCCCCGCGAACTCGACGGCGTCTCCGCCCGCGCCTCCCGCCGCGAGGCGCTCGCCGCGCTGGAGGAGCTCGGCATCGCCGAACTCGCCGACCGCTTCCCCGACGACATGTCCGGCGGCCAGCAGCAGCGCGTCGCGATCGCCCGCGCGCTGATCGGCGACCGCCGCCTGGTGCTCGCCGACGAACCCACCGGCGCCCTCGACTCCACCACCGGCGAGTCCGTGCTCGCCGTGCTGCGCGCCCGCTGCGACGCCGGCGCCGCCGCCATGATGGTCACCCACGAGGCCCGGCACGCCGCCTGGGCGGATCGGGTGGTCTTCCTGCGCGACGGCCTGCTGGTCGACGAGACCACCCGGCAGGACGCCGGGACCCTGCTCGTCACCGCCGCCGCCAACGCCCGCGAGGACGGTGACCGGTGAAGCCCAGCGCCTGGCGCGCCGCCCTCCGGATCGCCCGCCGCGACGCCGCCCGGGCCAAGGGCCGCAGCGCCCTCGTCCTGGCGATGATCGCGCTGCCGGTGCTCGGGGTGGCCGGCGTCGACGTGATCGCCCGCAGCTCCCAGCTGGAACCGGCGGAGAAGGCCGCCCGGACGATGGGCACCGCCCAGGCCGCCGTCTCCATGAACACCCCCGGCCACGCCCTCCTGCAGAGCCCCGACGCCGAGGAGAGCACCGGCGGGGGGCCCACCGAGCAGAACGGGACGAAGACCCCCGCCGAACAGCGCAGCGCCTCGACCGACCCCGCGCAGCTGCTCACCGAACTGCTGCCCGGCGCGGTGCTGGTACCCACCGGGAACTACCGGAGCGCCTCGGCCACCACCGCCGAGGGCCGGATGTCGACCACCGTCCAGGAGGTCGACCTGACCGACCCGGTGTGGCGCGGCAAGCTGAACGTGGTCGAGGGCAGCGCCCCCACCCGGCCCGACCAGCTCGCGGCCACCAGGGCTTTCCTGGACCGCTCCGGCCTGCGGATCGGCGACCGCACCGCACTGCGCGGCCTGGACTCCCGGCCGTACACCATCACCGCCGTCGCGGAGAACCCCGGTCGCCTGGACGAGAACGAGCTGTACGGCCGTCCCGGCGCGGTGATCGACGCACTGGCCCAGGCCGACCGGAACTCCACCCACAGCGGGCCGGGGAACTCCACCACCTGGCTGGTCAAGCTGCCCGCCGGGGCCCGGATGGACTGGGCCAAGGTGCAGGAGCTCAACGGCTACGGCTTCACGGCGGCCTCCCGGGCCGTCCTGCTGCACCCGCCGGCCCGCGCCGACGTGCCCTACTACGCCCAGGAGGCCGGGTACGACTCCGGCCGCATCGACAAGAGCGTGCTGGCCGTCGCCGCGCTGGTGCCCGGCATGGCCCTGCTGGAGATCGTGCTGCTCGCCGGGCCCGCCTTCGCGGTCGGCGCCCGCCGCTCGCGCCGTCAGCTCGGCCTGCTCGCCGCGGGCGGCGGCGACCGCTCGCACGTGAGGGCCGTGGTCCTGGCGGGCGGCGCGGTGCTCGGCACCGGCGGCGCCGTGCTCGGCCTGTTCGGCGGCCTGGGACTGGTCGCGCTGCTGCGCGGCACCCTGGAGGAGTACGGCGGCCAGCGGTTCGGACACTTCGACGTGCAGCCCCTCGACCTGCTCGGCGTCGCCCTGGTCGGCCTGGTCACCGGCCTGCTCGCGGCCGTCGTCCCCGCCGTCCAGGCGTCCCGGCAGGACGTGGTCGAGGCGCTCACCGGCCGCGGCGGCAGCAAGCCCGCCAACCGGCTGCTCGCCGTGCTCGGCGCCGTGATGGTGGCCGGCGGCACCGGCCTGGCCATGCTCTGCGCGGTCACCAACACCGCCCCCGTGCCGGGCCTGCTCGGCGGCTCGGTGATCGCCGAGCTCGGCATGCTGCTGTGCACCCCGCTGCTGATCGGCCTGTTCGGCCGGCTCGGCCGCCACCTGCCGCTCAGCCCGCGCCTGGCACTGCGCGACTCGGTGCGCAACCGCGGCCGCACCGCCCCCGCCGTGGCCGCCGTGATGGCCGCCGTGGCCGGTGCCGTCGCGGTCGGCATCTACCACGCCAGTGACGTCGAGAAGCAGCGCCAGGACTACCGGCCCAGCCTGCCGCCCGGCGCGGTCGCCCTGTTCCAGGGCGGCAGCTCGGACGCCGCCCAGTACGCCGCCCTGCGCGGGGCCGTCGAGAAGGACTTCGGCGCCCTCGGCGAGCGCGCCGACGTGCTGAGTCCGACCGCCGTCTCCCGGGACTGCGGGGTCAGCTACGACTGCGGGTACGTCCAGGCGCTGAAGACGCCGGAGAAGCGCTGCCCGGCCGTGGACGCCAAGACCGACGAGGAGCGCGAACGGCTGGTCGGCGATCCCCGGTGCACCGAGATGCGGGGCCTCCCCAACGAGCTGAGCAACATGTTCGGCGACGTCCTGATCGGTGACGCGGCCCTGCTGCACAACCTGCTCGACCTGCACGACCCGGCCGCCGAACAGGCCCTGGCCTCGGGCAAGGCCCTGGTGTTCCGCCCCGACCGGGTGGCCGGCGGCAAGGCGTTCCTGCGGGCCGAGGAACAGCCGACCCAGGCCCAGGTCGACGCGGGCGACTACCGGGGCGCGACCCGGGACGTCACCGTGGACGCCGTGGAGGTGAACGCGCCGATGCCGTTCGCCAGCGTCGTGATGGGCCGGGAGACCGCGCAGAAGGCCGGACTGGGCCTCCGCTCCGAGGGCACGCTGTGGCACCCCGCCGCGACGCCCTCCGACAGCGCCGTCCAGAAGGCCGAGGCCCACCTCTCCAAGCTCGACGACACCGTCTACCTGGACGTCGAGCAGGGCTTCAAGGCCGGTCGGAGCGTCCGGATGATCGGCCTGATGGTCTTCGCCGCCGTGGTCGCCCTCGGCGCGGCGGGCATCGCCACCGGCCTGGCCGCCGCCGACTCCCAGCAGGACCTGGCCACCCTGGCCGCGGTCGGCGCGTCCGGTGGCATCCGGCGGCGGCTGTCCGGCTTCCAGTGCGGGGTGATCGCCGCGATGGGCGCGGTGCTCGGCCTGGTCTGCGGAGCCGTCCCGGCGGTCGCGCTGCGGCTGCTGGAGGCCCGCAACTCGGAGGTCTGGGTCAACACCACCCCGATCGGCCACGAGGACGCGGTCATCGCCGTCCCGTGGGGCGACCTGGCCGCCCTGCTGCTCGGCCTGCCGCTGGTGGCCGTCCTGCTGGCCGCGCTGCTCACCCGGTCCAAGATCGGGCTGACTCGCCGGGCCGGCTGACCCGCGGCCGGCTGACCCGCGGCCGGCTGACCCGCGGTCGGCGGACCGCCGGGAAGTGACCGTGCTCACGGCCGGGGGAGGCCGTGGGCACGCACCCGTCCGGGCGAACTAAAGTCGTCCGTATGACGAAAACGCCGGACAGCGCCGTCCGCTCCTTCATCGACCGGCACGAGGAGGCCTTCCTGGCCGACCTCGCCGACTGGCTGCGCATCCCCTCGGTCTCCGCCGAACCGGGCCGGGCGGGCGAGGTCCGCCGCTCCGCCGAGTGGCTGGCCGACAAGCTGCGCGCGACCGGCTTCCCGGTCGCCGAGGTGTGGGAGACGGACGGGCTGCCGGCGGTGTTCGCCGAGTGGCCCGCCGGCGAGGAGGGCGCGCCGACCGTGCTGGTCTACGGCCACCACGACGTGCAGCCCGCCGCCCGCGAGGACGGCTGGGACACCGACCCGTTCGAACCCACCGTGGTCGGCCGCCGGCTGTACGCGCGCGGCGCCGCCGACGACAAGGGCCAGGTCCTCTTCCACACCCTGGGCGTGCGCGCCCACCTCGCCGCCACCGGCCGCACCGCGCCCGCGGTCAACCTCAAGCTGCTGGTCGAGGGCGAGGAGGAGTCCGGCTCGCCGCACTTCGCCGCCCTGGTGCGCCGCGAGGCCGAGCGGCTGGCCGCCGACGTGGTGATCATCTCCGACACCGGCATGTGGTCCGAGACCACCCCGACGGTGTGCACCGGCATGCGCGGCCTGGCCGACTGCCAGATCGACCTGTACGGCCCGGACAACGACATCCACTCCGGCTCCTTCGGCGGCGCCGTCCCCAATCCGGCCGAGACGGCCGCCGCCCTGGTGGCCGGCCTGCACGACGCCGACCGCCGGGTCGCCGTCCCCGGCTTCTACGACGGCGTGGTCGAACTCACCGACGAGGAGCGGGCGCTGTTCGCCGAACTGCCCTTCGACGAGGCGCAGTGGCTGAAGGTCGCCAAGTCGTACGGCACCCAGGGCGAGGCCGGCTACACCACCCTGGAGCGGGTCTGGGCCCGGCCGACCGCCGAGGTCAACGGCATCTGGGGCGGCTACACCGGCCCCGGCGGCAAGACCATCGTCCCGGCCGAGGCGCACCTGAAGCTGTCCTTCCGGCTGGTCGCGGGTCAAGAAGTGGAAAAGGTCCGGGAGTCCGTCGCGGCCTGGGTTTCCGCGCAGGTCCCGGAGGGCATCCGGTACGAGATCGTCTTCCCCGGCGCGACCCGCCCCTGCCTGACGCCGCTGGACCACCCCGCACTGCGGTCCACCGTCCGGGCGATGGAGCGGGCCTTCGAGCAGAAGATCCTGTTCACCCGCGAGGGGGGCTCCGGCCCGGCCGCCGACCTGCAGGACGTGCTGGGGGCGCCGGTGCTGTTCCTCGGCATCTCGGTGCCCTCGGACGGCTGGCACTCGATCAACGAGAAGGTGGAGCTCGACCTGCTGCGCAAGGGCGTCGAGACCGCAGCCCACCTGTGGGGCGACCTCGCGGAGAACTTCCGGTGACGGCCCGCCGCCACCACCACCGCACCGAACGCGAACGGGGATGGACGAGTTGAGCAGCGCACCCGAGACCAAGCACCTCGCGCTGGCCCGCGCCGGGGTGGACCGGGCGGCGCACCGCCGGCTGGACGAGCCCTGGCTGGCCGCGGCCTGGAGCCACCCCACCACCCGGGTGCTGCCGATCGCCGGCGGCGAAGCCTTCGTGGTGGACACCGCCACCGGCAGCGAACTGGTGCTGCTCCCCTCCTTCGAGGCCCCGGAGTCCGGCCACCGGTACTTCCTGGGCACCGACGAGGACGGCACCCACTACTTCGCGCTGGACTGCGAGTCGCTGCCCGGCCGGCTCGACGGCGACGCCCGCCCGGCCGGCCTGCGCGAGGTCGGCGGCACGCTCAGCGACCGGGACTCCGGGCTGCTGGTGCACGCCGTCGCGCTGGAGCACTGGCACCGGCTGCACTCCTTCTGCTCCCGCTGCGGTCACCCCACCGAGAAGGCCGGGGCCGGCCACCTGCGCCGCTGCACCTCCTGCGCGGCCGAGCACTACCCGCGCACCGACCCCGCGGTGATCATGCTGATCACCGACGGCGAGGACCGCTGCCTGCTGGGCCGCCAGGCGCTCTGGCCGGAGGGCCGCTGGTCGACGCTGGCCGGGTTCGTCGAGCCCGGCGAGTCCATCGAGCAGGCGGTCGCCCGCGAGGTGCTGGAGGAGGCGGGCGTCCGGGTCGGTGAGGTCGAGTACGTGGCCAGCCAGCCCTGGCCGTTCCCGTCCAGCCTGATGCTCGGCTTCCTCGGCCGGGCGCTGCCCGACGGCACCGGGATCACCGTGGACGGCGAGGAGCTCTCCGAGGCCCGCTGGTTCACCCGGGAGGAACTGCGGGCCGGGATGGTGGCGGGGGAGATCCTGCCGCCGTCCGGCATCTCGATCGCCCGGTACCTGGTCGAGCTCTGGTACGGCGAACCGCTCCCGGCGGCCGCCCGCTGGTGACCGGTACCGGTGGCCGCCCGCTGGTGACCGGTGCCGACGGGGGCGCGCGGAGCGGTCCGCGCGCCCCCGCCGTGCGTCCGGCGGCTCCGGCCGACCGGAGCGCCCGGACGCAGCGGAACGTTCCGCCGGGGTTTCCCGTGCCCCAATCCCGGGCACGGTTGTCGGATTCCGCTGAAACCGAACGAACCCACTGGCTACATTCACTCGCGTGACGATCCCCCGCGGCTCCGCGCACCCGCCCAAGTACCAGCGGCTCGCCGCCGACCTGCGCCGGCGCATCGCGTCCGGCGAGTGGGCGGGCGGCGGCCGGCTCCCGGTCGAGACCGAACTGGAGGAGCAGTACGGGGTCGCCCGCAACACCGTCCGGCTCGCCGTGGACGTGCTGGTCAACGAGGGCCGGGTGGTGCGCGTCCAGGGCAAGGGCACCTACCTGCGCGAGCCCTCCCGGCACGACCACCGGGTGCACGCCCGCCCGCCCCGCCCGGCCCGCCGCGAACCGCTCACCCCCAGCGCCGAGGTGTACGCCGCCGAGGCGGTGGCCGCCGGGCGGCAGCTCACCGTCGACTTCGAGGTGGCCGCCGTCCGGGCCCGCCGCGACATCGCCGCCTGGCTCGGGCTGCGGCCCGAGGACACCGTGATGATGCGCCGCCAGCTCTGCCGGGTCGACCACGAGCCGTACGCCATCGAGGAGAGCCACTACCGGGCCGGACTGGCCGCCGGCACCCCGCTGATGCAGGACCAGCCCGTCCCCGGCGGGGACGAGCGGATACTGGCGGAGCTCGGCCGGACCGAGACCGCCGCCACCGACCACCTCACCGCCCGGATGCCCGACCCGGCCGAGGCCGCCTGGTTCGGGCTCGGCCCCGGGGTGCCGCTGCTGGTCAACACCCGGATCAGCAGCGACCGGCGCGGCCCGATCCGGGTGGTGGAGACCCGCTACGCCGCCGACCGGGCCCGGCTGCTGTACGAACTCGGCGACGGCGCGGTGGCCGGCTGACCCCGGGACCTCCCGGGGCCCTCCGGCCGGGGCGGCTCAGACCAGCGCGGCCTGGACCTGGCGCAGGCTCGGGTTGGTCATCACGCTCTCGGCGCCGGCGGCGGAAACCACCACGACCGTCGGCACGGTCTGGTTGCCGCCGTTCACCGACTCCACGTAGGACGCCGAGGCCGGGTCCTGCTCGATGTTGACCTCCGTGTAGGCGATGCCCTCGCGCTCCAGCTGGCTCTTGAGGCGGTTGCAGTAGCCGCACCAGGTCGTGCTGTACATCGTGACGGTGCCGGACATGGCGAGGGACTCCTTCGGTCGACGGACGGTGGCCGGGCGGCCGCCCGGTGCAACGTCCGGCGGCCCGGACCCATTCCGGAGCGGATCGCGGTCCGACGATCCGACCATCCGACCATCGCCGGCGGCCTGTGGACAGACCCGTCCGGACTGTCCGGCCCGCCTGCGAGGATGGGGGCATGCAGGAAGACCTCCTCGGGTTCGACGACCCGCACGCCCAGTACGGCCACGCCCCCGCCGGAGCGGACGCGGTGCTGGCCGGGCTCGACCCCGAGCAGCGGGCCGTGGCCACCGCCCTGCAGGGCCCGGTCTGCGTGCTGGCCGGCGCCGGCACCGGCAAGACCCGCGCCATCACCCACCGGATCGCCTACGGCGTGCGCAGCGGCGTCTACCACCCCGCCCAGGTCCTCGCCGTCACCTTCACCGCCCGCGCCGCCGGCGAGATGCGCGGCCGGCTGCGCCAGCTCGGCGCCGACGGCGTGCAGGCCCGCACCTTCCACTCCGCCGCGCTGCGCCAGCTCCAGTACTTCTGGCCGCGCGCCGTCGGCGGCGAGCTGCCCCGGCTGATGGAGCGCAAGGTCCAGCTGGTCGCCGAGGCGGCCGGCCGCAGCGGCCTGCGCGTCCAGCGCACCGAACTGCGCGACCTGACGGCCGAGATCGAGTGGGCCAAGGTCACCCAGGTCGTCGCCGACGACTACCCGACCGCCCTCGCCAAGTCCGGCCGGGAGGCCCCGCGCGACCCGGCGGAGACCGCCCGGGTCTACCGCGCGTACGAGAAGCTCAAGGGCGAGCGCGGCCTGATCGACTTCGAGGACGTGCTGCTGCTCACCGCCGCCATCCTGGAGGAGCGCCCGGAGATCGCCGACCGGGTCCGCTCCCAGTACCGGCACTTCACCGTCGACGAGTACCAGGACGTCTCCCCGCTCCAGCAGCGCCTGCTGGAGCAGTGGACGGGCGGTGACGGCGGCGCCAGCCTCTGCGTCGTCGGCGACGCCAGCCAGACCATCTACTCCTTCACCGGCGCCACCCCCGACCACCTGCTGAACTTCCGCCACCGGCACCCCGACGCCACCGTGGTCAAGCTGGTCCGGGACTACCGCTCCACCCCGCAGGTCGTGCACCTGGCCAACGGGCTGCTCGCGCAGGCCCGCGGCCAGGCCGCCCAGCACCGGCTGGAGCTGGTCTCGCAGCGCGAGGCCGGCCCCGAGCCGGTCTACCGCGAGTACCCGGACGAGCCCACCGAGGCCGAGTCCACCGCCCGGCTGATCCGCGACCTGCTCGGCACCGGCGTGCGGGCCAGCGAGGTCGCCGTGCTGTTCCGCACCAACAGCCAGTCCGAGGTGTACGAGCAGGCCCTCGCCGACCTCGGCATCGCCTACCAGCTCAAGGGCGCCGAGCGGTTCTTCGAGCGCCCCGAGGTCCGCGAGGCCGGGGTGCTGCTCAAGGGCGCCGCCCGGGCCGCCGACGACCCGCTCACCTCCGGCGCGCCCGACCTCGCCGCCCAGGTCCGCGCGGTGCTCGCCACCCGCGGCTTCGCGGCCACCCCGCCGGCCGGCTCCGGCGCCGTCCGCGAGCGCTGGGAGTCGCTGAACGCGCTGGTCCGGCTCGCCGAGGAGTTCGAGGCCGCCCGCACCGCCGCGGGGGAGCGCACCGACCTGGCCGCCTACGTCGCCGAGCTGGACGCCCGGGCCGCCGCCCAGCACGCCCCCGCCGTCGAGGGCGTCACGCTGGCCTCGCTGCACGCCGCCAAGGGCCTGGAGTGGGACGCGGTGTTCCTGGTCGGCCTGAGCGAGGGCACGCTGCCGATCATCTACGCCAAGACCGACGAGCAGGTCGAGGAGGAGCGCCGGCTGCTGTACGTCGGCGTCACCCGGGCCCGCCGCTTCCTCACCCTCTCCTGGTCGCTCTCCCGCTCCCCGGGCGGCCGCGCCTCCCGCAAGCCCACCCGCTTCCTGGACGGGCTGCGCCCCGGCTCCGGCGCCCCCGGCGCGCGCACCCGCGGCGGGCGCGGGGGCGTCGAACCCGGCGCGGAGCGCTCCGTCGCGCGCCGGGCTAGAGGCCCGGTCAAGTGCCGGGTGTGCGAGCGCACCCTGACCGAGGCCCGCGAGCTCAAGCTCCGCCGCTGCGAGGGCTGCCCGTCCGACATGGACGAGGCGCTGTACGAGCGGCTGCGCGAGTGGCGCCTGGTCAAGGCCAAGGAACAGGGCGCCCCCGCCTACGTGGTGTTCACCGACGCCACCCTGGAGGCCATCGCGGAGGCCGTGCCGGGCAGCCTCGCCGAGTTGTCCAGGATCTCCGGGGTGGGCGCCATGAAGCTGGACAAGTACGGCGCCGACGTGCTCTTGTTGTGTGCGGGGGAGAGTCCCGGACCGGCGGGGGAGACCGACCGTGAGCCGGAGCCCGCCCCCGCCGAGGGCGAAGCCGAGAACGAGGCTGAGAACGAGGCTGAGAACTCGCCGGAAAAATAGTTTGCGCGCCGCGTGTACGGCGCAATAGCCTGCCGGAGCGGTCAAGGGGACGAGGCCGCGAAGCTCGCAGAGGGCCTGTTTCTGCGTGCGCCGACCATCAACCAGATACCGGAACCCGGGCGACCGGGCACCGCGAGACGCCGAGAGGAGGCGAGTTCAGTGGAGACCACGATGATCACGAAAATGACCAACCTGATGACCACCCTCGCCATGCCCTCGCGCGTCAGCGTGACGGGTCTGGGTCTCGGTACGGCCGGCGGCAACGCCGGAGCCCTGCTGTCGGAGCACTGCCTTGTCAGTGATCTCGGCAATGCTGTGGGCACCCGTGTCGAGGCAGGTCTCCCCCGTGACTGGGCGGTGTTTGTCGACGGCATTTCGCTGTCCGACGAGCGACCGACCGAGGCACCGAAGGCAGTAGCGGCAGAAGCCCTGCATGGGCGCTATGCGGCCGTCATCGGTGCCGGATCCAACAAGCAGGACCAGCAGACCTCCCTGGCCGAGGCCGCCGCTCGCGGCGCCGAGGCAGGCCGGAAGCAGGCTTTCCGCGGGCCTGGACCCTGGAGCGAACGACCCTGACTGAGTCAGTCACGGGCGGTGCCTCCAGGGCCGCGGAAACCCAGTAACCGGGTTCCGCGGCCCTTCTGTTTTGTCCGGTACGCAAGACCTACCCAGGCCCCACGGGGCCTCCGGCCCGATCCGAACCACGGAACGGCCGGATCCACATCGAAGACGAGGAAGACGCCCACAGTGTCCACGGTCATCACGCCGCCGCCCCTCCCGTCCGTACCGACCGACAAGACCGTCAAGGCCGACCAGGCCGATCCCCCGGAGGTAACACTCATGCAGCTCACCGCCATCGACGAGGCTGACTCGCTCGGGCTCCCGATCCCGTGCCGGGCCTTCGACCCGGAGGTCTTCTTCGCGGAGACCCCCGCGGACGTCGAGTACGCCAAGTCGCTGTGTGGCACCTGCCCCGTCAAGGCCGCCTGTCTCACCGGCGCCGTCGAGCGCCGCGAGCCCTGGGGCGTCTGGGGCGGCGAGCTCTTCGTGCAGGGCGTCGTCGTCGCCCGGAAGCGCCCGCGTGGCCGTCCGCGCAAGACCGAGGTCATGGCGTGAACCCCGCAGCCAGGACCGTCCGCAGCGGCACCGGAGCCGTCCGCAGGGGAGAGCAGCCCCCGCTGGACACCGCTCTGCGCCACTCGGTACGCATCGCGGCCGCCAAGGCCGACGCAGAACTGACCCGTCCCTTCCCGAGCACGCACCACGAGCAGGACCACCACATGAACCCCGCCGGCATCGATCCGACCGTCCGCTCCGAGCAGACCACCGAACTCCAGATCCAGAACAGGACCCTTGAGATGAATCTCCTGCAAGAATCCCTGGCGCGCGCGCATATGCAGCAACGCCTCCACGAGGCCGAGGAGCAACGCCTCGGCCTGCGGGTGATGCGCGCGGCGCGACTGCGCCGCAAGGCCGAACGTGCCTCCCTGCGCGCCCGCAAGGCCCTCGCCGTCGCCCTGATGTGACGGACGCTCCACCCCGGCCGGCCGACCACGAGGCCCCGCCGGTGAACCGCCCCTGAACGCCGACGGCCGACTTCCCGCCCCCGGGAAGTCGGCCGTCGGCGTGTTTCCGGGGCCCCCGGCGCTGCCCCGGTACCGTCTGCCCCCGTTCCGCCGCATTCATTCCACCGGGCCCAATTGCCGCCACCCGCACCCCTGTTCGCCTCTCGAACAGATCGTGCAAGGATGGGCCCCATGTGGCCCTCCCTCCCGCTCGGCGAGAAGCTGCGCACCGTCCTCGGCCAGCCGCGCAAGGTCCGCCGCCTGGTCAGCAGCCCGCGCTCCCGGGTCTGGCGGGCCGAACTCTCCGGCCGTCCGGTGGTGGTCAAGCAACTGGTCGACTCGCCCGGCGCCGACGAGCGGTTCGCCCGCGAGGCCGCCGCGCTCGCCCTGGCCGCCCGGCCCGGCCGCCCCGGCCCTCCGGTGGTGCCCGCGCTGCTCGGCACCGACCCGGCCCGCCGCCTGCTGGTGCTGGAACGCCTGGAGGACCGCACCCCGGGGCCCGGCTGGCAGCGCGACTACGCCACCGCGCTGGCCGGGTTGCACGCCAGCGCCCCCGCCGACCTCGACGACCTCGCCGGGACGCCCCCCGGCACCGACCTGCCCGCCTGGACCGGCCCGACCGAGCGCGACCTCGGCTGCTTCATCGCGCTCGCCCGGATCCTCGACGTGCCCGCCCCGCCCGGCGCCCGCGCCGAGGCCGAGGCCCTGGTCGACCGGCTCTCCGCCACCCCCGTCCGGCACGCGCTGCTGCACGGCGACCCCTGCCCCGGCAACGACCTGCACACCGCCGACGGCGTCCGGTTCGTCGACTTCGAGCAGTCCGCCCTCGGCCCCGGCGCGGTCGAACTCGCCTACCTGCGGGTCGGCTTCCCCACCTGCTGGTGCGCCACCACCCAGCCCGCCGCCGACCTGGCCGAGGCCGAAGCCGCCTACCGCACCGCCTGGCGGGCGGCCACCGGCACCGCGGCCCCCGGCGCGGCCGAACTCGCCGACGCCTGCGCCGGCTGGCTGATCCGCGGCGACGCCCTCGTCCCCAAGGCCGAACGCGGCACCGCCGACCACCTGGCCCGGCTCCACCACGGCGACTGGACCTGGGGCAACGCCACCGCCCGCCGCCGCATCCTGCACCGCCTGCGGGTGGTCGCCGAACTGGCCGACGCCGACACCGCGCTGCCGGTCTTCGGCCGCTTCTGCGGCACCCTCGCCGCCCGCGCCCGCACCACCTGGCCCACCGCCGGCCCGCTCGGCACCGAGCGGACCTGACGGCCCGGGCCGCTCAGGCCCGGACGACCGTCACCCCGTGCCGCTCCATCTCGCGGGCCAGTTCCTCCGGGTAGCCCGACCCGGCGGCCGGGCCGCCCTCCCCGGCCAACTCCCGCTCGGTGGCGGCGAAACCGTGCCAGTGCAGGGTGAACGGCGGGACGAGCCCGAAGCCGCCGCCCAAGCAGTCGCGCAGGCCGTTCCACTCCCGCCCGTAGTACCCGCCGGGGCCGAGCAGCGCCTCACCGATCGCGCAGTGCAGCCCGGGCCCGTCCCGCAGGCCCGCTCCCGCCAGGTGGTACTCGCCGCCGGAGCGGCCCGGCACGCCCGCCGCGCATCGCCAGCATCAGCCAGGCGTGCCGCCCGGCTGCCTCCAACCCGCGCCAGCCGCCGTCCTCGTCGTCCCCGACGGGCAAGTGCCGCACCGGGAACGGCCGTCCCCAGTGCCGCTGCTCCTCGAAGCGGCCGTCCGCCCCGCGCCCACCGCCTCAGTCGGCTTCCGGCTCGGCGAAGCCGGGCAGCCAGCGGAGCAGTTCCTCGTGCAGTCGGACGGTGGCGCCGAGTTGGCACAGGACGCCGATGGTGGACAGGGTGACCCGGTGGATCAGCAGGTAGGAGGGCGGGAGGTTGAGCCGCTTGCCCAGGTCGTAGGCGGGGGAGCGCGGGTCGGCGATCCGGGCGGCCTGGGCGCGCATCCAGTCCCGGCTGAAGGTGAACTGTTCGGCCCGGGTCGGCTCGATGATCGGCAGCAGGTAGTCGAGCACCGCGTCCGGGTCGAGCGAGACGCCGGCCCGGACGAAGTTCTCCTGCCGGAGCAGCTCGTACACCGCCCCGGCGTCGCCCGCCAGGGCCAGCCGCAGCGAGGTGCCGATCGGGCGGGGCAGGCCGCCGGGGAGGCGGTCGACGGTGCCGAAGTCGAGCACGCCGAGCTTCCAGCTCGCGGCGGTGCGGCCGGTCTTGACCAGCCGGAAGTTGCCCGGGTGCGGGTCGGCGTGCAGCAGGCCGGTGCGGGCCGGGCCGGCGAACAGGAAGCGGGCGAGCAGCTGCCCGGCCCGGTCGCGCTCGGCGCGGGTGCCGTCCGAGACGACCTGGGAGAGCGGCTTGCCCTCCAGCCACTCGGTGACCAGCACCCGTCCGGACTGGGCGACCACCCGGGGCACCAGGATGTCGGCGTCCCCGGTGAACTCCTCGGCGTGCAACTGCTGGGACTCCGCCTCCAGCCGGTAGTCCAGCTCCTCGGCGACCCGCTCGCGCAGCTCGGCGATCAGCGGCTTGACGTCCACCCCCGGGATCAGCGGGCCCAGCACCCGGGCCAGCCGGGAGAGCTGGCCGAGGTCGCTGAGCAGGGCGTCGCCCGCGCCCGGGTACTGGATCTTGACCGCGACCTCCCGTCCGTCCTTCCAGACGGCGCGGTGCACCTGGCCGATCGAGGCGGCCGCGGACGGCTGGTCGGAGAAGGAGCGGAAGCCGTCGGCCCAGTCGGCGCCGAGGTCCTCGGCGAGCACCGCGTGCACGGTGCGGGTCGGCATCGCCGGGGCGGACTCCTGGAGCTTGGTGAGCGCGGCCCGGTAGGGGCCCGCGACGTCCTCCGGGAGGGCGGACTCGAAGACCGACATGGCCTGCCCGAACTTCATCGCACCGCCCTTCAACTTGCCGAGCGTCGCGAAGAGTTGCTCCGCGGTCTGGGCCTGGAGCTCGGCCGCGACCTCCTCGGCCGGCCGCCCGCCCAGGCGCTTGCCCAGGCCGAGGGTGGCCCGCCCGGCGAAGCTCAGCGGCAGGGCCGCCAGCCGGGCCGTCCGGGAGACCGCCTTGCGCGGCATCTCAGACATCCGCCACCCCCGTCCGGTCGGTGCGGCCGGTGACGGCCGGGGCCGCCCCGGCACGCGGGCCGGCGACCGGCCGGACCCCGCCGGTTCCTGCCTTGCGCGGTAGATCGCTCACCGGACCTCCTGATCCTCCGGACCGACCGGCGCCCCGCCGGCGGTCGGTACAGCGGCGTTCCCGGCTCCCGTCCGGCACGCCCGGCCGGGCCCCGGGGCTCGAAGACAGACCCTAGCGCCGCATCGGGCGACCTTCGCCCGCCGCGACCCCGGCACGCCCGCTCGCCGCACCGGCCGAGAACCCGAGTACACCCGGTACCAAGGCTTCCGGTCGGCGCGCCGAGAGCACGCACCGGACTCCGCTCCTGCACGGCGAAGGCCGGCCTACGCGGTACTAGCCCATTGTGCCCGTTCGTCCCGGTGCGGAGGACTGCCAGAGGCAACCGCAGTCCGGGTGGCTGCGCAGCCGCAGCCGGCGAACCATGCCGTCGGCGGCGGACAGTTCGCACCAGCCGTCCACGCTCGGCGGCGGCGACCCGTCCAGGTAGAGCTGGACGTGCAGCGCGGCGAGCCCCGCGACCGCGGCGGCGACCGCGCCGTCGCAGGCCGGGAGGCGGGCCCGGCCCGGGCCGCCGTCGATCAGCTGGGCCAGCAGCCGGGGCCACGCCTCGTCCTCGTCCCGCCGGGTCAGGGTGGCGCAGCTGCCGCAGGCGGAGGCGCCGGGGACGACCAACGGGCCGACCACGCCGAGGTGTTCGAGCACCCCGGTGTACAGGTGCGGGATGCCGGCCCGCATCAGCTCCTGGGCGTCGACGGCGGCCCCGGTGTACGCGGCCGAGCCGTCCCGCGGGGCGAGCACCACCAGGGTGGGCGGCGGGGGAGCCGTGGGCGGGCGCCGGTAGCGCTCGCCGACCGGGGCGCCGGTGGCGCGGTGCACCAGCTCGCGGGCGGCGGTGGAGCGCAGCCGCCCGATGTCGCCCGGCGGCAGGCCGCCGGGGGCGCAGTCCCGGGCGGTGACCCGGCCGCGGTCCAGCACCGCGACCTCGCC